>NZ_JALNUQ010000017.1:0-58964 GCF_026540875.1 Sphingomonas sp. GM_Shp_2 | reverse complement strand
TTCTCCTTTGGTACTGCCGCGCCCCAACGCGCGAACGGCCCCGAAAGTTTTCCAAGACGCAGATGCAGGTTACGCTATCGCAGGGCCAGCCACCCGATCACCGCGAACATCGCCAGCGCACACCAGCCGCCATCGGTACGCATGAGGTAGGCGATGCCTAGCACCCCCACGCCCACCAGCACGCCCATCATCATCTGCCGGTCGGCGATGCGGCTGAGGATCATCATCGCGCCGACCAGGTTGGCCGCGGCATTGGCGGCGATCCACACATAGGACAGCCCCGGCCCGATCGAGCCCCATAGCGGCAGCTTGATCGTGGCAAATCCGCGCATCTTGCTGGGAAACAAGTCGGCGGCCAGATGCAGTCCGATGCCGAAGCCCAACCCGGCCGCGACGGGCCAGGTTCGCCTGTCCTGGAATGCGACCAGCATCGGCAGGATGCTGTGCAGCATCGCGCTGCGATGCCGCAGCTTCAGCGGAGTATCCAGATCGGGCAGGCTGGTACCGGCGGCGGTGGCGACCACCACCGTGCCCATGATCACCCATGGCCCTACGCCGCCGGTAAACGCCAACACCACTGCAAGAAGAAGAAACAAGGACGCAGCCACGGCGTCGCCCTAGTCGGCATGTACCCCTTTTGTCCACATGGCCGGGGTGCGAAATTGCACCGCCGTTAACCAGCGAGTCCGGCCGCTACAGCCCGCCCATCATCACATATTTCAGTTCAAGATATTCGGCGATGCCGTGGCGCGATCCCTCGCGTCCCATGCCCGATGCCTTGATGCCGCCGAACGGCGCCACCTCGGTGGAGATCGCCGCCTCGTTCAGCCCGACCATGCCATATTCCAATGCCCCGGATACGCGCATCGCGCGGCCGATGTCGCGGGTATAGACATAAGCGGCGAGCCCGAATTCGGTGTAGTTGGCCAGCCGGATCGCCTCCTCCTCGGTGTGGAAGCGGATGATGCCGGCCAGCGGTCCAAAGGTTTCGTCGCGTGCGATCTGCGCATCGGCGGGGACATCGGCAATCAGCGTCGGCTGGTAGAACAGGCCATGGTCGCGCTTGCCGCCGGCCACCAGTCGACCGCCACGGCGCACCGCATCGGCGACATGATCGTCCACCTTCACCACCGCGCGCTCGTTGATCAGCGGGCCGATGGTGACGCCGGGGTCCGTGCCGGGGCCGACGACCAGTTTGGCGATGCGTTCGCGCAGGCGATCGACGAACTGGTCGTGCACCGCGTCCTGCACCAGGAAGCGATTGACGCAGACACAGGTCTGGCCCGCATTGCGGAACTTGCCCAGCATCGCGCCGTCCACCGCCGCATCCAGATCGGCATCGTCGAACACGACAAAGGGCGCGTTGCCGCCAAGTTCGAGCGACAGCCGCTTCAGCGTCGGGGCTGCCTGCGCGTAGAGCATGCGCCCGACCGGGGTCGACCCGGTAAAGGACAGCTTGCGGACCACCGGACTGTCCATCAGCGCGCCGCCGATCGCCGCGGCATCGCCGGGTACGATGTTGAACACGCCGGCGGGCACCCCTGCCTCCTCGGCCAGTGCGCCAAGGGCGAGCGCGGTCAGCGGCGTTTCCGGCGCGGGCTTCAGGATCATCGTGCAACCCGCCGCCAGCGCCGGCGCGACCTTGCGGGTCACCATCGCGGCGGGGAAGTTCCACGGCGTGATCGCGGCGGTGACGCCCACCGGCTCCTGCCACACCAGGATGCGCTGGGTGCTGCGCGGTGCCGGGATGATCTCGCCATCGATCCGCCGCGCCTCCTCGGCGAACCAGCGGAGGAACCCCGCCGCGTACAGTATCTCGCCCCTCGCCTCGGCCAGTGGCTTGCCCTGCTCCCCGGTCAATATCCGCGCCAGCCCCTCCTGATGCTCCAGCATCAGCGCATACCACCGCATCAGGATATCCGCGCGCTCACCCGCCGGACGCGCGCGCCAGCCGCCCAGCGCGGCCTGCGCCGCGGCGATCGCACGCCGGGTTTCCTCGGCGCCCAGCGACGGCACTTCGGCGATCTGCGCGCCATCGGCAGGATCATGGACGGGGGTGCCCTGACCGGGCAATGCCGCAATCCAAGTGCCGTCGATCAGCGCGCCCTCGCGCCAGGGATGCAAGTCTTTCAGCGTCATGCGGCCTCCGCGATCGGCGGATGATCCGCCATGGCACCTCGGTGATACAGCAGAACGGGTTGATCGGCGTGATCGATCCGTTGCACGGCGCCGACGACGATCGCGTGGTCGCCGCCCTCATAGTCCCGCCACAGCGTGCATTCGATCACGCAGGCCGCACCGGGCAGGATAGGATTGCCGAGTTCGCTTTCCCGCCAGTCCAGCGCCGCGACCTTGTCCGTGCCCTTCGACGCAAAGGCCATTGCTATCGCCTGCTGGCCGGCCGCCAGGATGTGGATCGCAAAGCGCTGGCGTCGCACCAGATGCGGATAGGTGGACGAGGTCAGCGCCGGGCACACCAGCACCAGAGGCGGATCGAGCGACAGCGAACTGAACGCACTGGCGGTGAAGCCGACCATGCGGCGATCGTCGCCCAGCGTGGTGACCACCGTCACCCCCGAGGGAAACCCCGCCAGCGCCTGCCGGAACAGGTCCGGATCGATGGAAGCGTCCGTCATCATTTTCTCTCCTCAGCGCATCACGAACGGGTCCCCCATCGGTTGCTCCGACAGGTTGACCCACACGGTTTTCGGTTCGGTATAATCCAGGACGGAATGGATCCCGCCCTCGCGGCCATAGCCGCTGGCGCCGTATCCGCCGATCGGGGCCATGGCGGATACCGCGCGGTAGGTGTTGACCCAGACGATGCCCGCATGGACGTCGCGCGCCATGCGATGCCCGCGTGCCAGGTCGCGCGTCCAGATGCCCGCCGCCAGCGCATATTCAGTGCCGTTCGCCAGTGCGACCGCCTCCGCCTCGTCGCGGAAGCGCAGCAGCGCGGCGACGGGGCCGAATACCTCGTTCTGCACGATGTCCAGCGTATCGCTGGCGCATTCCAGCAGCGTCGGCTCGTAGAACCAGCCCGCCCGGTCCGGCCGCTTGCCGCCGGCCAGCACCGTGACGCCCTGTTCGCGTGCGCGCGCCACCATCGTCTCGACCACGCCCAGCTGTTGCTCGGTCGCCATCGGTCCCATGTCGGACGCCGGGTCGATCGGATCGCCGATCGCAATCCGCTTCATACGCTCGGTCAGCGCAGCGACGAACCTGTCGTAGATCGCATCCTGCACCAGCAGGCGCGACCCCGCGACGCAACTCTGCCCCGACGCGGCATAGATCCCCGCGACCGCCCCGTTCACCGCCCCTTCCAGGTCCGCATCCCCGAACACGATGTTCGCCGATTTCCCACCCAGTTCCAGCGACAGCTTCGCGAAATTGTCCGCCGTCGCCCGCACCACGTGCCGCGCCGTCGCCGGCCCACCCGTAAACGCAACCCGCCGCACAAGCGGATGCCGCGTCAGTGCGGCACCCGCCCCGGCGCCATAGCCGGTGACGACGTTGACCACGCCTGCGGGAAAGCCCGCCTGCGCCACCAGCTCGGCCATGCGCAGGATGCTGGCGGAGGCATGTTCGGAGGGCTTGATGACCATTGTATTGCCCGCGGCGAGCGCTGGCGCCAGCTTGATCGCGGTCAGATAGAGCGGGCTGTTCCACGGCACGATCGCGGCGACCACGCCAAGTGGCTGCGGCACGGTAAAGGCGAACATGTCGGCCTTGTCGATCGGCAGCGTGCCGCCTTCCAGCTTGTCGGCCAGCCCGGCGGTATAATGGAAGAATTCAGGTAGGTAGGCGAGTTGCCCGCGGGTTTCGCGGATGAGCTTGCCATTATCGCGCGTTTCCAGCTCGGCGAGTTCGCCGGCATGCTCGGCGATCAGGTCGCCCAGTCGGCGCAGCAGCTTGCCCCGCGCAGTCGCGGTTAGCTTCGTCCAGGCGGCATCGCGAAACGCCGCATCGGCCGCCTGTACCGCGCGATCCACGTCCGCCTCATCGGCATCGGGCAGCACCGACCATGGCTCCCCGGTAGCGGGGTTCAGCGATTGATAGGTCCGGCCGGACCGGGCGCTCACCCGTTCGCCGTTCACCAGCATCAGGAATTCGGTCAACATCAGCGATCTCCGGGGACACGCCTTTGCGGCGCGACGGATTGGAGGAAGCCGCGCAGCAGCGCGTTGGTTTCGTCCGGCATCTCCACCGGCATCATGTGACGTGCGCCGGGTATGACGCGCACCGCCGCGCCCGTAATGTGCGAGGCCAGCGCCTGCGCCATCGCCGGCGTCGATCCCACGTCATGCTCGCCGGTGGCAACCAGCGTGGGGGCGGCGATTTCGCCCAGCCGGTCGAGCCCATAGGCATCCTCGGTGGCGAACAGGCGATAGCTGCGGGCATAGCCGACAGGATCGTTGGCCGCGAACCGGTCACGCAGCCGTGCGATATAGTCCGCATGGATGCGCCGGACGTCCGGGCTGAACCATCGTTCGAGCGCAGCATCGAGATTCGCCGCCGGCCCGTGCGCCTCCACCTCCGCGACGCGCGCCACGATCGCGGCACGCACCTCGGGCGAGCGGGCGAACACTCCGTTCAACAGCACCAATGCGGCCACCCGGTCGGGCCATGCCAGCGCGAAGGCTCTGGCCACCAGCGCACCCATGGAAAATCCGATGAGTACCGCGCTCGCCACGCCCAGCGCATCCAGCACCCCACGCAGATGCTCGGCATAATCTTCCAACGTCGCGCCGGCGGGAGGCTGTGGACTGTCACCATGGCCGAGCATGTCCACCGCGATAACGCGGCAATCGATGCGCAGCGCCTCCACCTGGGCGGCCCACATGTCCTTGTCCAGCCCGACGCCATGGATCAGCACGACCACGGGGCCTTCACCGCCGGTGTCGCGATATCCCGCCGGGGGCGGCACCGGCCGCAGCGCGTGCGCCGCCCTCATCAGGCCTGCGCCTGCTTCTCTGCCGCGATCGCCTCCAGATCCAGGTAGCGGTTGCCGATACGCGGATGCACGCGTCCGGCATCCGCCGCGCCCAGAACGACCACGATTTCATCGGCCAACGGCGCGTCGCTGATCGAGAATTCGGCAGTGATATAATGCGACCGCTGTCCTTCATCGTCCTTGTGCATCATCGGCACCTGGATCGACGTACCCAGTCCGCCACGCTTGTTGGTGAAGCTGAGATAGGATTTAGCGTTCACCGCCTCCCGATAATGATTGCCGAAGCGCAGCGTGTGGATCAGCGCAGAGGCATGTTCGATCTCGCCGTTCGCTCCCACCACCGCGGCCTTGCCGTACGCCTCGATCCGGTCGGCGCCTCCGATCGCGGCGACCAGCCGGGCAACGATCAGCGCGCCCAGATCGGACGCATTGGCCTGGATCTCCGGCTGAAGATCCTCGACGAAACCCCGTCCCGCCCATGGATTTGTAAGGACGGCTGCCACCATGACGGTGGTGACGGGGCGGTCTGCCGCGCGCTCGCCTTCGATCCGGACCTCTTCGTTATAGGTCACGATCTTACGGATGTTCAAAGCCATGCCTGCTCTCCCTCGTATTCTGTCTGTTGGTATACCATGAGATTGCACGTTGACAACAGGGATCATATGGATTGGATCGGCAAGATGGGGGACATGGACGGATGAACGCGTTGGACAGGATCGAGACCAGGCCGCAAACACTACGCCTCATGGCGCTGGACAGGATGCGCGACGCGATATTGGAAGGGCGGATCGCACCCGGCGAACGGCTGGTGGAGCGCACGCTCACCGAGCGTCTGGGGGTAAGCCGATCCGTCATTCGGGAGGTTATCCGCAACCTTGAGTCCGAAGGCTTGGTGGAAGGCACGCCCTCCGGCCCACGCCTTGCCAGCCTGAGCGTGGGGCAGGCCGAACAGATCTATGAAATCCGCGTCCAGCTCGAATCCTCCGCCGTCGCGGCTTGCGCGCGGGTGGCGACCGCCACGACGATCCAGGACCTGCACGCCGCACTTCAGGACATTGCGCAAGCACACAAGGACCGGAATCCCACGGGTGCGTTGCGGGCGACCACGCGGTTCTACGAGATCATCTTCACGACCGGCGGGCATGATATTGCGTGGGAAATCGTGCAAAGGCTGAACAGCCGGATAAGCCAGCTTCGCGCGATGACGCTATCGGTGGTCGGGCGGCAAGCCGCGGGCCTCAGCCGACTGACGCGCATCGTCTCCCTGATCGAGGCGCATGAACCGGACGCTGCAGCAGCGGCGTGTCGCGAGCATGTCCAGGAGGCGGCAACGATCGCCTGCGATCGGTTGCGGCAGGGTTGAGCCCGCTTCCGCATCCGCGGATGTCCGTCTTCACCCGCTCCTGTCGCGCTGGCTGATCCACGCGGACCGGGCTGCAATCAACGTCGGTCGTCATGCGATCCAGCGTCTGCTGCATCGTAGGACGTATGCTTTGGAAAATTTATCCTCGACGCTTTGAGCCATGAACCACGCCCCTTCGTGGAGCATGGCCCGGCGTTCCGGAAAAGCTAGGCTGCACGCGGCGGCAGCAAGCCTTCGCCGTCGGTGTAGCTGTAGCTTTGGGCACCGCTTCCCTCAAAACGCGTGGCGCATCCCGATCACGAAATTGCGCCCGCGCAGCGGTGACTGATCCTTGACGAACGACGTGTGCACGAACGCCAGATCGTTGAGCAGGTTCGTACCCCGGACATAGAGCTCGACCGCCTTGGCCTGACCCAGATCGAACCGGTAGCTGAGCGTCGCGTTCACCAGGTCATAGCCGGATGTGGGTGTCTCATAGGATGCGACACTGTCCTGCCCGAAGCTATGCGAATATTCCACGTCGCCCGACAGAGGCCCCACCCTGTGTTCGTAACGCGTACCCAGCCGCCCTGGCGGGATGCGGGGCAGATTGTCGTCGCTGTTCCTGACATTCGCACGGACATAGTCACCAAAGACGGTGACGCGTGAGGCTGACGTCGGCTGGTAGCTCACCTGGCCATCCACACCGTAGAACTCGGCATCGACGGCCGTGTAGAGCAGGAAGTTGTGCCGGGTTCCCGTTCCAACCTCCGTTTCCAGAAGATGCGCAAAGATATAGTTGTCGACCTTCTGATAGAATATGCCGACTTCGTAAGCGAGCGGCCCGCCCGCCTTGCGAAAAGTGACGTTGGCTGCCCTGGTCCGCTCCATGACGTCATCGTCGGCCAGCATCTCGTCCGGCAGATAGGTCTTGACGAAGTTCGGACTTGCCAACAGGCCAACCTCATAGCTGTTGGTCGCAAGGTTGCTGCCGTCAGCGAACAGTTCGCGCATGTTCGGCGCCCGCTCCGTATGCGCCAGCGACAATGCTATCGAATAGCCACCCCGGATGTTCCAGGTCGCCCCGACCGAGGCTGAAAAGGGGTTGTGCTTGCGGTCCGGATTGTCCTCGACCCACCATGCGCGATATTCCTGTTCGACGGCTTCCCGCCAGTTCGCGCCATAGGTGTCGATGTAATAGCCCTGATATTCCTCTTCGAGGTTGATGTAGAATGCGCCCGGAACCGGGACGCTTATCGTGCGCCAGTCCTGGCGTGCAGCCAGTTCGATATCGACCGCGCCGAAGCTGCGACGCTCGTTCAGGAAGATGCCGACGCTCCTTGTTCGATAATCGGGCGTGCCATGAAAGCCCAGGCCATCCGACGGCGGAACATGCAGGTTGATGAGGTTGAGGCCGTTGAACGTGCCGTCGGTATATTGGGCACCCAACGTGCCGGTGAAGCCGAACAGCGGTTTATGGGTAAGCTCCAGACGCCCATCCCAAACCTCGTTCGTGTAGCGGCTGTATAGGATCGGCCCGTCAATCTCGTCATGGCGGTAGTCCGTGTACGATCCCCTGACCCGGACATTCGCGATGCCCGGCAGCGGATCGACATAGTCTGCGCGCACGTCGACGCGTTCGCTGCGCAGATTGATCAGCGCGGTATCGCTATCGGGGTTCGTGAACGGGTTCTGATAACTGCCATGCCCCACGCAGTGCAGGTCGATCTGACCTGGCTCGGGAAAAGGGTAGCCATGCAGGTGGCAAACACCATTGGCATGGCTATGTCCGGGCAGGCCATACCGGTTCTCGACCCTTGTATAAGCGGCGCCAAGATATCCCTTGGCCGTGACCCAGGAAGTGCCAACGGCATAGCTGGTGCTCTGGGCGAAGGAATCACGCAGCGTGTCGGACCCGTAGCTGCCCGGCACGGCATAGTCTTCGGCCGCTCGACGTGCGCCCTCGGCATGGACGGCAAACTGGCCAAGGCTGCCGGTGACACGGCCAACGACGGTCTTTTCCTGATCACCGGTGCCGTAGCGTATCTCGGTCGCACCGGTCAGCCCGCCGACGGGCAAGGTCTTGGGAATCTTGCCGTCGATGAGATTGATTGCGCCGTTGCTCGCGTTACCGCCATAGCGGACAGCCGCGGGTCCGCGCTGGATTTCGATCGCATCGAGCAGTAGCGGATCGGTCGTGATGGCGTGATCCGGCGAAACCGATGAAGCATCGTACAGATTGGCACCATCGCTCAGGATCTCGATCCGCGGCAGCGTCTGTCCGCGGATGACCGGTCGCGACGCCCCGCCCCCGAAATTGTCGAGGTGAACACCCGGCAGGCCCGCCAGTGTTTCACCCAATCCGCCCTGGCGGCGATGCGCCAGATCCTCACCCGCCAGGACCTGGACCGGTAGTGGCGACTCCTCCACGCTCAACGACTGGCCAGTGACCACGATGTCGGTGTGACGCGGTCGACGTTCGTCGTCTCTCCCTTTCTCGCGTTCGACAGAAGCCTCCTGCCCCGAGACCGGCTCGGCGGCGCAGATCGCAAAGGCAGCCGCAGCGCAAGACACTGTGATGCCCAACCTAAGCTTTTCGAAACACACCGTCTTTACCCCACTCATCCTGAATGGGGCACCCATGTGTTATGGTATATCATTGAGTCAATGCGTTTGGTTTTTCAATGGTTTGCCGGCCCCGCCAAGCTGATCGGCGCGGTAAACATCGGCAACGGCACACCCTCTTGAAAGTGCACCGGAAGTCGTCCAGAGTTCGACAAGACACCGGTGTCATAAGGTGGGAGAGATGATGCCATACAGCCGGCAGCGCCATGCTGGATGCTCGCGACTGGTGCTTGCGTCACCGTTGTTCATCATGCTTCTGGGTGCAGCGCCCGGACCCGTCTCGCTAAGCGTCGGCCCCGGTGCGACCTATACGAGCGTGCAGGCGGCGATCGATGCACTGCCCGCGACCGGCGGAGAAGTCCGGATCGCGCCTGGCACCTATCGTGAAAAGCTGACGGTCGCCAAGCCGCGGGTAACGCTGCGTGGCACCGGGCGAAACGCCGCGGCGGTGGTACTGGTCTATGGCGACAGCGCGAAGAGCGCGGGCGGCACGGTCCGTTCGGCGACGCTTACGGCCACGGGGGACGATCTGCGGCTGCTGCGCCTTACCGTCGCGAATGATTGGCAGCGGGATCGGGCGCAGGCGCGTAGTCAGGCCGTGGCGCTGGCCGTGACGGGGGATCGGGTAGTGGGCGACGGCATACGGCTGCTCGGTGCGCAGGACACGTTGTTTGCGGGCAAAGGACCGAACAAGCGCATGGCGCGGCAGTATTTTTCGAACTGCTATATCGAGGGCGACGTGGATTTCATCTTTGGCGATGCCAAGGCCTATTTCCATCGCTGTCGCATTCACGCGCTGGCGCATGATAGCGTAATGTACACCGCGCAGAGCAAGCTGACGCGTGAGGAGGACAGCGGCTATGTCTTCGATCGGTGCCGGCTCACCGCCGATCCGGGCGCGCAGATGATCTCCCTGGGGCGCGCCTGGCGGCCCTATGCGACCGTCATCTACCTCAACACCCGCATGGACGCGCCCGTCCTGCCGGAAGGCTGGACCGAATGGTCGCCGGGCAAGACCGATACCCTGCGCACCGCAACCTATGCCGAATACCGCTCCACCGGGCGGGGCGCGAGCCCGGCTACGCGCACGCCCTTTTCACAGCAGCTGACCGCGGACCAGGCGGCGCGCTGGACCCTTTCCGCCTTTTTCAAGGGAGATACTGCATGGCTGCCTCGATCCGCCCGCTCCTGATCGCCGGAACCGCGCTGATCGGCGCGCTGCCCGCCACCGCGCAGCAGCGGCCGACGGTGATCCCGGCGCCCGTCACTTCGGGCCCTGCGGCGGTGACGGATGCGGCTGCACGTGCCGCGATCCGCCCGATTACGGTGCGCAAGGTGATCCTGGTGGGGGATTCGACCATACAGACGAACAGCGGCTGGGGCGGTGCATTCTGCGCGACGCGTCTCGTATCGTTCGTGTCGTGCGTCAATCTGGCGCGTGGTGGGCGCGGCACGTTCGACTACCGGGCGGAAGGGTCCTGGGCGATCGCCCGGGCGGAGATGGCGGTGCCGGGCTATGAACGCGTCTACGTCCTGATCCAGTTCGGTCATAACGACCAGCCGGGCAAGCCGGGGCGCAGCACCGATCTGGCGACCGAATACCCTGCGAACTTGCGTCGCTACGTCGCGGAAACGCGCGCGGCAGGCGCGGTACCGGTTCTGGTGACACCGCTGACCCGGCGCCAGTTCAAGGACGGGTCGCTGCAGGACGACCTGATGCCCTGGGCCGAGGCGGTGCGCCGCATCGCGCGCGAGACGAACACGCCGCTCGTCGACCTGCATGCCAGTTCGGTCGCGGCAGTGCAGGCGATGGGCGCCCGCGCCGCAGCCGATCTGGCGGAGCTGCCGCCCCCGCCCGACGTGGCAAAGGCGGCGTTGACCGGCACCACGATCGCCGCGGCCAAGGTTTCTGCCGCCCCCACCACCGAAGTCCGCGAAGGCCCGCAGGCGCGCCCCACGGTGGTCTTCGACTATACACATCTGGGGCCGGCGGGTGCGGCGCTGTTCGCGCGGCAGGTGGCGGAGGGGCTGTCCCGCGCCGTGCCGGAGCTGGCGCGCGACCTGATCCCCTGACGCGGCCTATTGCGGCAGCGGGTGCGCCTTGGCCCAGCGGTCGTAGCGCGCCAGCACCGCGGCCGGGCCGGTACCCCACCATTTATAGCCCTTGCGCCGCTCCAGGCTGACCGTGTTGACGTCGGTGCGCACCAGCCGGTCGCGATCACCGAATATCGGCGTGGCGGTGGCGATGTCGTAGAAGCGGGGCCAGAGCGGCCCGGCACCCGCACGCTGCTCCAGATGCGGGCCTTCCGGCCCCTCGCGCACCCAGACGACACCGGACACCGCATGCTCGCGCAGCCACGTGGCGCCGGCATGCACCGCCGCCACCATGCGCGGCGAAGGATCGGGCACGCGCATCAGCAACGCCAGCAGTCCGGCGCTTTCTTCGCTGGAGAGCGCCGCGGGCTCGAAATTGCGCGCCGCGGTGGGGGCCAGCGTCAGCACGTCATGTTGTTGACCCCAGATCGTGAGGCGTCCACCCACCCGCACTTGCGCGGCAAGCACGGCGTCGTATCCGCGAACCGCGGCCGCCCGTGCGCGATCGGCGAGGGCGGCGTCCACGAACGCGAAATCGCCCGTCCGCGCGCCGATGTCGCGCAGCAGTTCGATTACCTGCGCGACCGCATCGTCGTTGAAGGTCACCGCGTCGTGATAGCCCCCCATCAGTGGAAAGACCTGTGGCCAGCCGCCATTGGGATATTGCGCCGCCAACAGATACGCGACACCGCGAAGGAACGCGGCGCGATACGGCGTTCCTTGCCCCGGTGCCGCAGCGATCACGCGCGCCAGGAAACGCAGTTCCAGGATGGTCGCATTGTTGTCGATCGTGCCGACGAACGCCCAGTTTGTGGGGCCGGCGATGTCGCGCGCGGCACCGGGCACATCGGTCGCGGTATAGGCCTGCCCGCGTCGGCGCGGCGGACCATCGCGGTCCTGATTCTTGCCCCAGCCGCCGGCCGGCGTCTGGAAGCTGACGATGTTGTCCGCGACCAACCGGGCCTCGGTACCGCCATACCAGGCGGCAGGCTTGTCGAGCGGCATGCCCCCGCCACCCGACCGGCCATGCGGCACCGCCCCGGGCGCCGGCGCTCCGGCGCGCTCGGCGGCAAGCGCCGCCTTGTCCGCCGTCATCAGCCGCTGCGAACGCGCAAGATAGGCCCGCCACGGCGCCTGTTGCGCCAGGGGCAGCCCGGCGATCCGCGCCTCGGTCAGGGGCTGTGCGGGGGTGAAGCGCACCAGATCCTGCGCGAATGCCGGCTGGGCGAGCAGCGCGAGCGGGAGGAGGAGTGCCCTCACAGCGCGGCAAACCGGAAGTCGCGGAAACGGGCGGTGCCCTGCCCCGCCGAATAGAGACCCGGTCGCAGCATCAGAAATCCCCCGCGTACATTGTGGTGATATCCGGACACCTCCATCCCGCGATCGAACCGCGTCCATGTCGCCCCATCATCGCCGCTGGTGTGAAAGGACACGATGTGCCGGTCGTTGACGACGCGCAGGCGCATGCGGCGCCCATGGGGATTGGCCGGTCGCCCCCGCTCGATGCCATATTGATGCGTCACGAACCGCTTCTCGTCGAAGCCCAGCCCGCAATAGAGCTTGTCGTCATAGAACAGGATCAGCCCCGCGGTGCCGCCCGGCGGGATCTCGATATCGCATTCGAAGCGGTAGCCGGGGTCGCCCGCGATCAGCAGCAGCGGCGCGGAATCGGACGGCGCCTTGCCCCGCGCCTCCAGCAGCAGCGTCCTGTTCTCCACGCGTGCGCGACGCCGCTCGTCGGGTCCGGGGCGGAAGAAGTTCCATTTGGTACCATAGGCCAGCGTGGCGAAGTCATCGGACAGCGCCTGGCCATGGCGCACCGCCTGCCCGCCGCCCGGCTTCTTCATCGGCTGCGACAGGTCGCCACCCTTCATCCGGAACCAGCCGTCCGCGGTCCATTCGACGGGGTCGAGCAGCGTCTGCCGTCCCAGCGTCCAGAACCCGTTCTCATAGCCATGATAGACGGACCACCAGCTGCCGTCCGGGGCCTCCACCAGCGAGGCATGGCCGCGCGACCACCATTTCTCGTCCAGCGAGGTCGTGCGGACCAGCGGATTGCCCGGATGATGTTCCCACGGCCCGTCGATCGATCGCGACCGCGCCGCGATCACCATATGCCCGGTGGGCGGCCCGGCCGTCCCGCCCACCGCGGTGATCAGGTAGTAATACTCGCCATGCCGGAGGACTTTGGGTCCCTCCGGGCTGAATCCCTCGACGTCCCAGCTGTCCGGATAGCGCCAGGGATCGTAGACATGCTCGGGCGCGCCGACCGTCGACAGGCCGTCGGGCGCCAGCCGGATACGATCGCCACCCGACAGGAAAAGCCAGCGCGTGCCGTCCTCGCCCACCGCATGACCGGGATCGATATGGTTGGGCAGCTTCAGGTCGATCGGGTCGCTCCACGGTCCCTCGATCCGATCGGCCCAGATCACCCAGCTCGTGGTCGGGTTCTTGGTGGGAATGTAGAGGTAGTAGCGGCCCTTGTGCTTGCACAGCTCGGGTGCCCATACCGAGCCGATGTTGCGGGTGAGCGCAGCGGTCAGCGGCCGCCAGTTCACCAGATCGCGCGAATGCCAGATGACCAGACCCGGATAGGAGTCGAAGGTCGAGAAGGTCATATAGTAATCCCGCCCGTCCTTCAGGATGGTCGGATCGGGATGGTCTCCGGCCATCAGCGGATTGAGGAAACGGCCGTTGCCCAGATCGGGTATGCGCTGGTTGTCATAGCCGCGGGCGGGCGGCGGCGCGGGGGTGCGCTGTGCCTTCACGCCCGGCACAGCGATCAGCGAGGTGCCGAGCGCGGCGGTGGTCAAGGCTTCGCGTCGGTTGAGGGTCACGCGGTCACTCCTGCATCGAAGGGGCGGGTGGCGAACGGCTGTTCGCGGGTGAAGCGGATTCGGCCGTCCGCGTCGAAGGCGATGCGGGCGAGGCCCGGCATCTCCCGAAAGGGCGACGCCTGCGCATTGCCGAAGCATGTCACCCACCAGCGGCCCTGGTGATCGCGAAAAACGTTGCCCCCGCCGCAATCCGGCAGTTCGTGGCGATCCCGGTAGGGACCGGTAATGCGGTCGGCGGTCCACATCGCAAAGGAATAGCGATCGTCATAGCGGTCGACGACGCCAAGATGATAGCGGCCCTCCCGCTTGAACAGCGTGGCGCCCTCATAGCCGAAATGGCGCAAACCCTTTTTCGCACATTCCGCGCGGTGATGGCGCGGATCCAGGTCCCAGCCCTCCCCCGTCATCGGTTGCCACGCGCCGTCCAGACCCGACAGGTCGTCCTTCAGCCGCACGATCTCGTCCGCCGATCCCGCGGTCAGCCAGACCGAGCCATCGTCATCCTCGAACAGCGTGGCATCGATCCCGCCCCGGATCGGTGCGTCGGGCGAAAAGGCATGGACATAGGGCCCTTCCGCGCGCCCGCTGGTGGAGCGCAGGATGGCGAGCCCGGCGCGGCTCATCGAATGGCAGATCAGCCACTGGCTGCGGATATAGTGGATCTCCGGCGCCCATAGTGCCCGAAACGGCACGCCCTTGCGCATCCGCCAATGACGCTCCCACCGGCCGTCGCGCTCGATCGACCAGACGAGGCCGCGATACTCCCAATCCGCCAGGTCGCGCGACCGCCACAACTCGACGCCGTCGTTCATCGCCCAGATGTTGTCGCCCGTGGAACCGGTCATATAATACCAGCCGTCCGGGCCGGGGCGGACGATCGTGTCGCGGATATGGACATGATGGATGGGCCGCAGCGCGGGCATAACGCCCTGTCGCACGGCAAGGCCGCTTGCCGCGTCGGCCCACGGCGCCACCGGATAGGATCGTGCCGCCTCGCCCCGGTAGCGCACGTCGGGCAGCCCTGACACCCAGCCCTGCCCGATACTCGCATCCGTAGCAGGTCGGCCCGGACCACTGATGCCCGAGAATGGCCAATAGCCGCGCGCCGGCGCGGGCACGACGCGGCCGCTATCGTCGCCACCCGGATCGACCGGCTGGCCCGGCAGCGGCGCAGGACGATAGAACACATGCTGTGCCAGTGCAGGCGCCGCCCATATCGCCAATCCCCCACCGATCAGCATGCGCCGAGTGAACCGCGAAAATCCCCCTGCCGGCGCAAGGCAGGCAGGGGGCAGGCTCTCCCGGGAGGGGATGGGAGAGGGCATCAGAAACGGACCCGCGCACCGATGCGGTAGATCGGACCCGAGCTCGCATATTGCGTGACGGCATTCTGTGCCTGATAGGCATAGCGCTCGCTCAACTGGTTGGTCAGGTTGAGCCCCTCGGCGGTGACCGAGAACCAGTCGGTGAAGCGATAACTCATCGATGCATCGACATTGGTCGTATCGCGGCTGAAGACGAAATCGTTGACCAATGGCGCATCGCACGGCGTGCCCGCGACGGACGGATTGGCCGGATTGTTGGTCAGGCCCGGCCCGCACGATCCCGCTGCAATCGGATAGGTCGTCGAATAGCCCTTGCGATACGCGACGGACACGCGCGCGCGGAACCGGCTGGTTTCGTAGGATAGCGTCCCGTTCACCGCCTGCGGCGACACGCCCAGGAACGGTGCGCTGCCCGTGGTTTGCGGAATGGTCGCGGTGCCGGGGTCGAGAATGTAGCTGAGCTGCGACTTGATGTACGTATAGTTCAATTGAACGCCCAGGTTGCGCAGGATCCAGGGCAGGAACTTCAGCTCCTGCTGATAGCTCAGTTCGATACCGCGCAGGTACCCGCCCGGCGCGTCACGATATTGGCGTGCGTTGAACACGTAATCGTTGTTGATATAGTCGATCTGGAACTGGTTGGTGAACTGCGCCCGGATCGCCGCGGCGGTCGCGGCATCGACCAGTTGCGACAGCGGCGCCGCAAAGGATATCGTCTGCGGGAAGCTGGAGATGTCCTTGCTGAACCCGGCGACCGAGATCAGGCCGCCCGGTGCGAAATACCATTCCAGGCTGGCATCGAGATTAGTCGAGCGGAACGGCTGGAGCTTGGGGTTGCCGATCGTCAGCGTCGCGCCCGTGATGTCGCCCGTATTGGGTACGGAAATGCCGGTGATCGACGGCGACAGGTTGCCCAGCAGCGGGCGCGCCATGACCCGCGAGGCGCCGAAGCGGACGAGCACGTCGTCCAGCGGTTCGTAGACGATGTTCAGCGAGGGCAGGTAATCGGTGTAGCGGTTGGTACCGCGGATCGCCCGCCCGCCCGGCGTGGTGCCGTTCGAGGTGACGTCGGTGATCGCGATGCGCGTGCCCGCATTGCCGCGGAAGGGCCGGCCGAACAGCTCGCTGGTCCAGTCGAACTGTATGTAAAAGCCGGTATCCTTCTCCAGCACGTTGAAATTCTCACGCCCACCGTTGCGCTTGTTGGTCAGGCGCCAGTCACCCCATTTGTTCACGCAGTTGCAGGTGAAATCGTACAGGTTGTTGAACGCTTCGATGCTGGGTGCGTAGAAGCTGGATGCCGTGCCCTCCGGCACCTTCAACCCTTGCCCGAATTGGATGACCTGTCCGACGGCGGCGGCGTTGGTCCCTGCCTCCAGCAAGGTGGGATTGATCAGGTCGTTGTTGCGTTCGAACAATTCCGTCTCGAACTCATATTCGCGGTAGTTGCCGCCGAACCCGATGTTGAAATTCTCGTTGGCGCGCCAGTCGAAATCGATTTTTCCCTGCTTGTAGGTGTTCTTGACGAAACGCTCATAGTTGCGGATCGCCGAGAAGCCCTTCACTGTCTGCCAGTTGGAGGGATCGGCAACGTCGAAGCCAAAATCGATGACCGGCATGCCCCCGCCGCCACGCTCGTCATAGAGGAAGCGGCCGGGGGAATCCATGCGATTGAACTCCACCAGCAACCCTTGCGTGACGTTGGTGGATTCGGACATGCCACCGATGAATACGGCGCGCAGGTTGTCGCTGAAGTCATGTTCAAGCTGCATCGAACCTTGCTTGAACTTGGTGACATATTCGGACCGGTCGGCCGCGGACCGCAGATCGACATTGGTGGCGACGAGATAATCGACGTTTCCGTTGTTGACGTTGACGTCCTGGATCTTGACCGCGGGTCGCCCGATCAGCGAGCCGCGGAACGCCAGTCGATTGCTGGACGGGATGTAGCCCACCGAATTGGGATTGTTGTAATAGTCATAGGGATCGAGGTTGAACGGGTTGGTGCTGAAGATGTTGGAGGTCGTCGGGTCTCCCGCGGCAACCGCGCCGGGCGTGACGGCGGAGGGCGCCAGAACCGATCCCACAAGCTGCCCCTGCTGGTTCAGCGCGGTCGAAAAGGCCGGCGTGCTGCCGTAATTCTGCGTGCCGCAGTCTTGCGCCGCGACCAGGTCCGACCCGGCATTGGGCACGCACAGGCCGGGATAGAGCGCGCGCGCGGCCGACGGCGTCAGGGTATTGCCTGCGGTGTTGTACGTCGCGTTGGTGTTGTTGCGGTTCAGGCCGACCGCGGAGACCTGATAATAGGTGCTCTGGTTCTTGAAGCGCGAATAGGCCCCGTCGATGCTGAGCCGCGTGCGGTCCCCCACCTGCCATTGATAGGCGGCGGTCAGGCCCAACCGTTCGTTCTTGACGTTCTGCTGCTCGATTGCCGGCAAGGCGGGGAAGCGCACCGTCGAGTTGTCGAAACGGCCCGGCGTGTTGAAGGGGCTGCCCGGATACAGCTTGGCATAGGCCTCCGGGTTTGATCCGGTCAGTTGGGCGATCGCATCCGGATTGGTGATCGCGCTGCCGAAACTGGTGCCGGCCGGTGCCGCAAAGCCTGCACGCTGCGGGTTCTCGTTGCCGGCCCAGGTCGAGCCGCGATAGACGAAGTCGGACTGTCCGGCGCCGCGGCGATACTGGTCGAGTTCGTTCTCCGCCTTGCTATAGGCCGCGGAGACCAGCAGACCCATCTTGCCGTCGAAGAAGTTCTTTGAAACCAACCCGGCAAGACGCGGCGACCATTTGCCGCTATTCTCCTGGTAACTGCCCTCCGTCGACAGCGCGAACGCCCCCTTGCGATAGTCGAACGGACGGCCCGTCTGGAGGTCGATCGTCGCCCCCAGCGATCCCTCGTCCGTCTCCGCCGACGGCGTCTTCTGCACCTTCAACGAACTGAACAACTCCGACGCAAACGTGCTATAGTCGAAGGAGCGGCTGCGGTTGGGGCTGGTGCCGGCGTCGTTCGACCCGGCGGTCGCAAGCGCCTCCAGCCCGTTCAGGCGCGTGCGGTTGAAGTCGCCGCCAAGCCCGCGCACCGTGATCGAGCGCCCCTCCCCATTGTCGCGGTCGATCGATACGCCGGGCAGGCGCTGAAGTGACTCAGCCAGATTGTTGTCGGGAAAATCGGCAATATCCTCGGCGTTGATCGCATCGACCTGCACCGTCGCGGTACGCTTCTCGGTAATCGACTCGCGCAGCGATGCGCGGTAGCCGGTGACAACGATGTCTGCGGCGTTCGCCTCCGGATCTTCGGCTGCGGCCTGGGCGGTTGCGACGGGATCGACACCGGGCAGGCCGGCGATGGAGTCAGCCTGTCCGCCACTTACCTGAGGCGTCTGCCCCGGCGCGTTGCTCTGCGCGGGCGACCCCGGGGCGGCCGGATCGCGGGCCGGCGCAGACGCATCCTGTGCCATCGCCTGCCCGGCGACCACCAGCGCCAGCATGGACGCACCGAACGCGATGCGTGTCATCTTGTGCGAACCCTTCATCCCTTCGCTCCTCCCCATGGTTTCATGATGTGGTGCTTCCACATTCATGGATCTGCTTTATTGGTAACCGGTGTCAGACCACGATACGGCTCTGTTGGCCGTTTCGGCGATAAATAGGCCCACCGCTTATATCTTCAGGCTGATGCGAGACTTTTGGTGTTTGGTTTGCTTAGCGCAGACGTAGTCGCCTGCGGCACACGGTTATGGACCACCGTCGAGCATATGGACGTGCACGCTGTAGCAAGACATCCTCTCCCCTCAATCGTAACCGCTTACCCGATGGCCTTTTCCGCAGGCCGACTTGGTAACCGGTGTCAATGAAGCCATGTTCGGGCATGTCTGTCAACGCTCATTCGAGCGGACGTTGCATTATCGACAGGCTGGCTGGTCGCGCATGCCGCGCTCGTGTGGCTTCTTCTGGCAGCGAGAGTTCGGGACCATTATGGGATCCCTGGGGGGCGGTATCGGACGACCGCGTGGCACGCGGCCGTCGATTAGCAACTGGGGAACGACGAGCGAAACGATTGCATCGGCCGATTGACTTGTCAGACTATAAATCTAACGTTGAACTTAAAGGGGGGGCGCCGTGAGACTCTTTATCCATCCTACCGCCGTCGTTGCTGTCGCGCTCGCCACGACCTTGCTGCGGGCACCAGATCCACTGGCTGCGCGCGACACGCGCCAACTGGCCATCGTCGATAAAGCCGGTCTGACGAAGCCGCCGGCCGATCCCGGCAAGCGTAGCGCCTATCTGATGAGCTATTTCACGGACGAGGATCATTCGCTGCACTTAGCCACTTCGCGCGACGGATATCGCTTCACCGACGTGAATGGCGGCAAGGCCGTTCTGTCTGGCAGAAAGATCGCCGAGCAGAAGGGTATCCGCGACCCGCACATCATGCGCGGCCCCGATGGTGCCTTCTACCTGTCGATGACTGACCTGCACATCTTTGCCAAGCGCGAAGGATTGCGTGCGACCGATTGGGAGCGCCCCGAAGAGGAATATGGCTGGGGCAACAATCGCAACATGATCTTCATGAAGTCGCATGACCTGTTGCATTGGACGCTGGCACGGGTGACGACCGCCGATCTGTTCACCGAGTATCGCAACATCGGCAACAGCTGGGCACCAGAGACGATCTACGACCCGCAGCAACGCAAGCTGATGGTGTATTACACCACTCGCGATGGCAACGGACCCAACTACCTAGTCTATTCCTACGCCGATCCCGACTTTACGACGCTGACCGCGGTCCCGCGCAAGTTGTTTTCGTATCCGGATCCCAAGGTCAATGTGATCGACGCCGACATCACCAAGGTCGGCAACCGATATCACATGTTCTATGTTGCCCATACCGCCCCCGGAAACATCCGCCATGCCGTATCCAGCCGGATCAATACCGGTTGGAGCTATGAGCCCGGCAAGGTCGATCACGAGCAACATGCCTCGGAAGCACCGACGCTTTGGCGGCGCTACAACACCAACACCTATGTGTTGATGTACGACGTTTTCGGGATCAAGCCGAACAATATGGGTTTCGCCGAGACGAAGGACTTCGTCACGTTCAAGCCGCTGGGCCGCTTCAACGATGCAGGTTCACCGATGAAGGCGACGAACTTCACACGACCCAAACACGGCGCCGTCGTTGCCATCACGGAACGTGAGGCGGAGCGGCTGGAGCATTTCTTCCAATAGCACGGCCGTGTAGCTGCAACGAAAAAGGTGGGGGGGAACTATGCGGAAACATAAAATCCGGTCGGGAATGATCGGGCTTGCTTTGATATTGGCCCCCAGCATCGCCCAGGCGCAATCCGCCGATCCCCTGGCCCCGACCGGCAGATGGACCGCGAACACCGATGGGCAGGCCGCGACGCCGCCAATGGGGTGGAATTCGTGGAACGCGTTCTTCACCGACATGGACGAGGAGAAAGTCCTTGCCTCGGCTCAGAAGATCGTCAGCAGCGGGCTTGCCGCCAAGGGCTATCGCTACATCAACCTGGACGAGGGCTGGTGGGAAAAGCGCCGGGAAGATGGCCGGATGCTGGTTCGTACCGAGAAGTTTCCCTCCGCCCGTACCGACGATGGCAGTACATCGTTCCGCCCGTTCACGGACCGATTGCACGCGATGGGATTGAAGGCCGGGCTTTACAGCGATCTGGGCCGCAACACGTGCGCCCAGGCCTATATGCCGGATGAACCGAACCTTCCCCGCGGCAATGTGCGGGAGCGGGAGGTTGGGCTGTACGGCCATATCGACCGTGACATCGGACTGTATTTTGGCGAATGGGGCTTCGATTACATCAAGATCGATGGCTGCGGCCTGCGCGCCTATGGCCCGGACAGTGCTTTGGTGAAATCCGGTCGCTACCGCGAGCTCTACCCCATTCTCGACCTTCGCGATGTCAACAAGTCCGACATTCCTGCCGTGCGCAACCTGTTCGAGCAGGTAAAGGTCGCACTTGCCCGGCATGCTTCCGACGGTGACTATCTGCTGTCGCTTTGCATCTGGGGTTCGGCCAATGTACGATCCTGGGGCAAGGATGTCGGCAATATCTCGCGGACGAGCGATGATATCGCTCCGCGCTGGGATGCGCTGCTCACTAACTTCGATACGGCCGCCACGCGCGCGCTGTATGCGCATCCCGGCTCCTGGAACGATCCGGACATGCTGTTCATCGGCAAGGGTGATTTCGACGAAAACCATCTGGTCGAAGCACAATCGCATTTCGCGCTTTGGGCGATGCTCAACGCACCGCTTCTGATCGGCACGGATCTTCGCAAGACGCCGCCTTTGCTGATGGACGTTTTCGGCAATGACCGCCTGATCGCGATCAACCAGGATAGGGGCGGTCATCAGGCGGTCGTCGTGGATCGTCAGGGCGATATCCAGACGCTGGTGAAGACGCTGGCCAATGGTGACAAGGCGGTAGCAATCCTCAATCGCGGATCGACATCCCAGGATGCCACGCTGAACGCCGCGCAATTGAAGTTCCGGAACGATGCGCCCGTGCGGTTGGTCGATTTATGGAACGGGACCGCAGTCGACTTTACGGGCGAGCGGAGCTTTCGCCTTGCGCCGCATCAGACCCTCGTCTTCCGCGCCAACGGCGCCCGCAGCCTGACGGACGGCATGTATCTGTCGGAACTGCCCGGCGTCGTGAACCCGGCCGTCGATGGCGTCGTTCGACCCAAACCCGATCCTACGATAGATCCGCCCATCTATGCCGGTTGGGGCGGGGCCCAGGCGGATCGCACACCCTATGGCCACGGGTTGCAGGTCGCCGGCCGGCACTTTGTCAACGGTATCGGTATTCTCTCCAATTCCCGCCTGGAGGTAAAGAACCAGCACTACCGGCGGCTGACCGTTTCGGTGGGGGTCGATAACTCCGCAACCGACGCGAAGCGCCCCGTGACCTTCATCATCTACGGCGACGGGCGCCCATTAGCCAGGAGCGCAGCGCTGCGTCGAGGGGATGCGGCGCAAGACTTGGCGGTGAATACGTCGGGCGTGAAGCTTCTCGAACTCGTCGCCCGTTCTGAGGGCACGGACAATGAAGCGCTGCCGGTAACTTGGGGCGATGCGGCATTTCGGCGTTGATCTTTCTACGCATGACCTGATGGGTTGGTCATCGTCATGTGCCATGAGAACGTCGGCCCTCATCGGGTAGCGATAGCTCGGTCGATCCTGAGGTGATCGAACATGCGCTCGATGCGGTTGCGCTGCTTGTAGCGGGTCCGGTCATGCTCGATCTTCAATCGCGCGGCGCATCCGTCACGGGGCGCCGCCAGAATTTGCCGTTGATCATCGCGCGGCCTTGGCCGGCAGGCCTGCGCCGACGATCGGCAGCAGACCCTTCAGGATGCGTGATTCCCCCCGGTGAGATCACCCCGGCGTAAATCTGCCTCCAAACGCCGGCGCCGAAGCAGCGACCGATCGGGACGCCGACGTGGAAAGGCTTGCCGGATCCCAGCGATCCGACAAAGTGGCCCTGACGGCCTCCTCCAACGCAGTCTGGTGAACTTGCGGGCGGTGTCGCCTTCTATACGCACGCCGAGTGGCCCACTTTGCCATCGAAGTTCGAACGAGCAGCAGCACCGGCCGACAGACAAGCGAGTAGGATTTCCCATCCACACCGTTTATGTACGGCTACATATTCCATGCAATTGAGTCGAACCATGCAGCAGCTTCCCGGCAATGACGCGTTTCGATGGATCCTGAAAACCGGCTGGAAAGGGCTTTGCCCTCGGTGTGGCAAGGGTCACATGTTCAAGTCATGGCTGAAAGTGGCAGACACGTGCGACGTCTGCGGCTTGAGTTATCGCTTCGCGGCACCGGACGATGGACCAGCGTTCTTCTCGCTCTGCATCGTCGCATTCCCGCTGGCATTTATCGTCGTCTGGATCCAGGTAGCGTTTGAGCCACCATGGTGGGTTCATCTGCTGACCTCGTTCCCCCTGATGCTGATCGGTTGCCTGTTGCCGCTGCGCCCGATCAAGGGCTGGCTCGTCGCCTCGCAATATGTGAACCGTGCACAGGAGGCAGGGACCGGAGGGCTTTGGGCCAAGTTGCACGGCCGCGAGGCCGGAGATAACCGGACCGACTTCGATGATTGAAAAGGCGCGACAGGTTGCTGCCGGGTTCCTTGAGCGAGGCGGTCATGTGCAGGCTGCGCATCTGGTCAAAGCCGGCGGGGCGGACGATTTTGCAGAGGTACGTGTCGCGCTTGCCGCGTTGGAGCACAGCCGAAGCCGGTTGACGCTGCTCGAGCGAACGCTGCGATGTTACGCGGATCCGACATTCTGGGATGACGAGATGCCGGAAGCCTCGCTCGCCTACCACGACAAGGGGGCGATGGCGCGGTCAGCGCTGACGGGGAAGGAGTTGTTCGCGCAACATCGCGATTGACGACAACGCCAAAGCGCACACGGATTGTATGCAGACTGCACCATGAAGAACGCCATGCAAAGCTGGACCCCCACGCTCGATCAGATCGCCGGCCCCAAATATCTTGCCATCGCGGAGGCGCTGGCCGGCGACATCCAGGGCGGGCGACTGGCCGAAGGAACGCGCCTGCCGCCACAGCGCGCACTGGCCGAGACGCTGGGGGTCGATCTGACCACCGTCACTCGCGCCTATGGCGAAGTCCAGCGCCTAGGGCTTATCGAGGGCAGCGGGCGACGCGGCAGTTTCGTGCGGCGCAAGGCGGCGGCCGACCCCGCCGCGGTTCGCTCGGATGCGTCCGATACCGGCATGAACGCCCCCCCGGAACTGGAGGACGGCCTTTTGGCGGTGGCTTTCCGTCGCGCTCTGGACGCGGTTTTGACGCAGTCGGGCGCGGCCGGTGCCTTCCACTATCAACCGAGCGGCGGACTGCCGATCGCGCGGGAAGCCGGTGCCGACCTGCTCGGCGGGCGCGGCGTCATCTGCGACGCCGACACCATGTTGGTGACCTCGGGTGGCCAGCATGCGCTGCATGCCGTTGTCAGCGCCGAACTTCACCCCGGCGACGTCGTGGCGGTGGCCGCCCACATCTATCCCGGCTTCCTGGCCCTGGCGCGGCGGTACGGGCTGCGTCTGGCCGTCGTCGCTTCGGACGAAGAGGGGATCGATCCGCGCGACCTCGACGCGGTATGTCGCGGCAACGCCGTGCGCGCGCTGTATGTCGTGCCGACCAACGACAACCCGACCACCGCCACGATGGGATCGGAACGACGTGCCGCCCTGGCGGCCATGGCCGAGCGTCACGGCCTCATCGTCATCGAGGACGATGCTTACGGCCTGCTGCCGGCGCGTCCGCTGCCACCGATCGCCTCGCTGGCACCCGATCGGACGTGGCATATCGCCAGCGTGTCGAAGATCCTGGCGCCCGGTCTGCGCGTCGCCTGGTTGCGGGCGCCGAGCGTGTCGCGGGCTTGGCGGCTGGCCGCCGATATCCATGAAACGGCGATCATGGCGCCGCCGCTGAACGCCGCGGTCGTTGCCGAATGGATCGGCACGGGGGTTTTCGGCCAGCTAATCGCTGCGGTGCGCTCACAGGCACAGGCGAGGCAGGCGATCGTGGCGTCGTGCCTTGGTGCGGCGACGGTCCATGCACAGCCCGAAGGGTATCATTTCTGGATGCCGCTTTCGCGCGACGTCGACACGGCGCACGTGATCAGCGCGCTGCGGCCTCATGGCCTGTCGGTCGTGGCCGGTGATGCTTTCGCCGTCGATCGCACGTCGGTCACGCCGGCGCTGCGGGTATCCATCGGTGGCGCCATCACGCGCGATCGACTGGAGCGGAGCCTGCGGCTGCTGGACGCACTGACCGGCCCGGACGCCACCAGGAAAGTGCCGCTGGTATGACGACGGCCCGATCATATCCCCTCATTCAAGGGTTTCGTCATGGCTGACGAAGCACTTTTCCCTGCGGGCGTGCGTTGCGCGAGCACCGTCTCCATTACCTTCGTCTTTCCCGCTTCCTAGATCAGGCCGGCCTGATCGTGTCCGAGTGCTCGGGTGCCAAACTCGCTCAACCCGTTCGCCGCGCGCGAACGGGTGTTCAGCGGCTCTGCCCAAATCTATCGTGCGTGACGGGCCCACCGCACGCGGCTGGTGCCAGTTGCCGCGCCGCAGCACTATGGCGACGTGCTGCACAACATGAGCGCATCGTTCCACTTCACCGAACGGCTGGCGCTGCGCCTTCTCGACCCAGAACGCTACATTCGCAAGCTGATCGCCACTAACGGACTTCAGCCATTCCTTCAGCGTGACGCCTGCGCTTCGTTTATTGCCCTCTCGTCGGGCTTGGCTGCGACGTGTTTCCATGCTGCGCAGGATCGATGCCTGGATTTCGCGTACGGATAAATTCAAGAAAGGCACGCAGCGGTGGCGGCACCAGACGGCGGCCGGAATAATATAGAAACGGACCGGGAAAGGACTGCCACCAGTCCGGCAGCACCGGTTCGAGCGTACCGCCCTTCAGTGCTGGCGCGAGCCAGTCCTCGAACAGATAGATGATCCCCCCGCCCGCGACCGCGACATCAACGAGGAGACCGATCGCGCCTGAAACGCTGGCGATCAACGGCCCTTGCGGCTCGATCCGCACGACCTCGCCGTTGTGCTCGAACTCCCATGGACTGGTGAGCGCGCCACTGGTGAACCGCCCGCGAAGGCAGGCGTGGTCCAGCAGTTCGCGTGGGTGGCTCGGGCGCCCCCGCACGTCGAGATAACCGGGTGCTGCCGCGGTGGCGAAGCGCTGGATGCGTGGGCCGATCGGTACCGCGATCATGTCCTGCTCCAGCCGCTCGTCGTAACGGATACCGGCGTCACAGCCCGATGCCACCATGTCGACAAAACCATCCTCGGCAACGATCTCGACCTGAATGTCGGGATAAGCGGCGAGGAAGCCGGGCAGGATCGCCGGCAGCACCAGCTTCGCTGCGCTGACCGGCACATTGAGCCTGAGCGTGCCCGCCGGCCGGTCGCGGAACAGGTTGACGACGTCGAGCGCCGCCTCGACCTCACCCAGCGCCGGCGCCAGCCGTTCGATCAGCCGCATCCCCGCCTCGGTCGGCACGACACTGCGCGTGGTGCGATGGAGCAGGCGGACGCCCAGCCGCGTCTCCAGCCGCCGCACCGCGTCGCTCAGCGTCGAGGCACTGGCTCCACAGACACGCGCCGCATCGCGAAATCCGTGCGCCTGTGCGACCGCCACGAATGCGTTCAGATCGGCAAGATCAGCCTTCATCGTTCGGTTTTCCGTACAACCCGTTCGGATCACTCCGGCTTATCGCGATGATCCGCAAGCCGTATTTCCGGAACAGCACAGGAGAATGACGATGACCGATCAGGCAGGCACCTACTCCTTCGCCGGGCGCGACGTGAAGCGGCTCGGCTACGGCGCGATGCAGCTGGCGGGTCCCGGCGTGTTCGGACCGCCGCGCGACCACGATGCTGCGCTGGCCGTCTTGCGCGCAGCCGTAAAGGCGGGCGTCAACCACATCGACACCAGCGACTTTTACGGCCCGCACGTCACCAACCGGCTGATCCGCGAGGCGCTGGCGCCCTACCCCCACGACCTGCTGATCGTGACCAAGATTGGCGCACGTCGCGGCGACGATGCGTCATGGCTACCGGCGTTCCAAGCGGACGAACTGGCGCGCGCCGTCGATGACAATCTGAAGAACCTCGGGCTGGAGGCACTCGACGTCGTCAACCTGCGCCTGATGTTTGATGTCCACGGGCCGGCGGAAGGATCGCTCGCCAGGCCGCTGAAGGCGGTGAAGGACCTCCAGCGGCAGGGGCTGGTGCGGCACATCGGCCTCAGCAATGTCACGCCGACGCAGTTCGAGGAAGCCCGCGGCATCGCCGAGATCGTCTGCGTCCAGAACCAGTACAACCTTGCCCACCGCGACGACGACGCCTTCATCGACGCGCTGGCGGCGGAAGGTGTCGCCTATGTGCCCTTCTTCCCGCTCGGCGGGTTCAGCCCGCTCCAGTCGGCGGCACTCTCCGACGTGGCGGCACGGCTTGAGGCGACGCCGATGCAGGTGGCGCTCGCCTGGCTGCTCCAGCGCTCGCCCAATATCCTGCTGATCCCGGGCACGTCGTCGGTCGCGCATCTCCATGAAAACCTCTCCGCGGCATCCCTCACGCTACCCGAAGACACCGTGGCGGAACTCGACGCGATCGGCGATTAACCGGAACGGGTGGCGAGCGCCGCGAAAAGCATGGTCGGCGTCATCATGCCGCCCCCTCATCCACAGGACGCTGCGACGACCCGGCCCTCAGCGATTGTCACCGTGACGCGCTCCTGGCGGTAATCCTTCGTGGTTGGATCACCCGGAGCGATGCGCCTGACGATCGAGCTACCCGTGCTTTGCAGGATGGTGGCATCATCGGGTGCATCCTTGCCAACAAGTGTTGTGGCACTCGCCGGCCGACAGACGGCGGGTGGCGGCGCGCTGCTGCCGGTTGACGCGCAGGCGCCAAGTCCAGCCAGGCCCAACAGGGTAGTCAGTCTCCCAATCGTGTTCGCCGTGATCATCATATCTCCATCCGCAAGAAATGCCCCGGCTTTCATGGCGGGACCCTTCTGAATGCCAGACGGAGGCAGGCAGGCTTGACCTTGCCGATGGCATCATGATCGACGGCCATCGCCGTCGACGGACTGGGAGCTTGGTACCCAAGGCAACATTTGCTCGGACCGGCCGATACCGGATGGCGTTCCTGCCGCAAAACCGCATCGTAAATGCTTGGATATAAAACCGATTTGAGAGCGTTTTGATGCGCATTCAACGGTACAAGGCGGCTACATGGATTATCAGGAGCTCATCGACGATCACGATCAGATCGATGAGCTAGCCCGCCAACTGGAAGCGGTTGCCAAGGGTGATCGCTCGAATGAGCAGCTGGCCGACCAGCTGCTGAGCAAGCTGGAAAGCGTGGTCGCGCTGCACCTGCACAAGGAAGACAGCTTCATCTATCCCAGAATAGCAGCCTCGGTCGATCCCGCCAACGCGCAGGACCTCATCACGGAGTTCGAACAGATCAAGCATGACTGGCAGGCGTATCTGGGCGCCTGGAGGGATGGCCAGGCCCGGGAAGACTGGGAGGCATTCCGGACCTCGACCATCGGCATGCTCGCCAGACTGCGCGTGCGCGTGATGAAGGAAACCGGGCTGCTCTATGGCATGGCCATGCGCGAGGGGCTGATCGATATGCGGCCAGCCGGGCGATAGCCGCTGGCCGCACGAGTGTCGATCAGGCAGCTTCCGGTCTGCGCGCCCCCAGCCACTCGACAAAGGCTGCAGCCTCCATGGGTCGCCCGAACCAGAAACCTTGCGCCTCTTCGCAACCGAGTTGGACCAGCATGTCCGCGGCTGCTTGCGTCTCGATGCCCTCGGCGACGACGCGGTAGCCAAGCTTGTGGGCCAGGCCGATCATCGTCTCGACCAGCACGAAATCCGATCCTTGTGCCTGGGTCAGGTTACGGATGAAGAGCTGATCGATCTTGACGACGCGGGCCGGCAACCGCTGGAGATAGGCCAGGCTGCTATGGCCCGTGCCGAAATCGTCGATCGCCAGGCAGATGCCGGCGTCCGCCATGTCGTGCAGCATGGCGAGGGCCTGTTCGGGCTGCGCCATGATCGCACTCTCGGTCAGTTCGATCTCCAGCTGCCCGGTCTGTAGCCCCCGACGCAGCAGTCCGGACCGAATGCGGTCGATCAGATCGGTTTCGGCAAGGTTGGTCGCCGAAATGTTCACCGAAACGGTAAGCGCCCCTCCCATCCGCCAGTTCGCCAGCTGGTCCATCGCCGTGTCGAGCACCCACTGGGTCGTCGCCCGTGCCAGCGACGTCTGCTCGATGATCGGAATGAACTCGGCCGGCGATACTTCGCCAAGGCGCGGATGCCGCCAGCGCAGCAAGGCTTCGGCGCCGACACAACGACCCGTGGCAAGATCGATGCGCGGTTGAAAGGCCAATTGCAACTGATCGCCAGCCTCCAGCGCCGTGCCGAAATCACGCAACAGGCCATATTGACGGCGATGCGCGGTGTCATTCGCTGAGGAATAGGTCGCGACCGACCCGTCAACGCTTCTGGCGTCCTGTGCAGCGCTGACCGCCCCGCGCAGCACGTCATCCGCGGACATCTTGCCCAGGATAAAGGGCCTGA
This sequence comes from Sphingomonas sp. GM_Shp_2, assembly GCF_026540875.1. Lineage (NCBI taxonomy): Bacteria > Pseudomonadati > Pseudomonadota > Alphaproteobacteria > Sphingomonadales > Sphingomonadaceae > Sphingomonas > Sphingomonas sp. GM_Shp_2. Next base: position 29,594 of record NZ_JALNUQ010000017.1, on the reverse strand, counting down.
CGCCGATTGCGACGTTGGTGACGAAGCGGACCGAGGAGGAGGAGCGGATCGCGGCAAAGGCCGATCGCAGCTCCTCCATATAGGCGACCTGCTCAACGCCGGCAGGCGATAGGAAGGCGAATTGGGCAGAGCCGACATGATAGGCCGCCCGTCCCGGCCCGAGCGCCGCGCGCAGCGACCGCGTTGCTTCGCGGATCATCTCGTCGACGCGCGCACCGCCCATGACGCGCGCGATACGGCTGATCTGGTCGTCGCGCGCCAGATCGACGACCACGGCCAGCCGCTCCTCGCCCGGATGCTCGCGCGCCATATCGATGAGATCATCGCGGAACTGGTTGCGGGTCGCCAGGCCGCTTACCGGATCGACGCGCCCAAAGGCATGTTGCAGTTCGATCTGCGCCATCACCATGGCCGCCAGATCGACGAGCGCCGACAACTCCGTCGAGCTGATCTGCCGCGGTTCGCTGCCCAGCACGCACAGGGCCCCCAGACCATAACCGTCGCTCGTGATCAGCGGTGCGCCGGCATAAAAGCGCGTCCCCGCACGGCCAAGCACACTATCGGCATAGCAGGGGTTCGCGGCCATATCTTCGATGACGAGTGGCTCGGTCGATTCCGCGACCTGTGCGCAGGGTGCCTTGTCGCGTGGGATACTGCAGTGATCGACACCGACGCGCGACTTGAACCATTGCCGGTCCCGATCAGTCAGCGAAACCGCAGCGACCGGAAGCCCGAAGATCTGGCTGGCCATCCTCGTGATGCGGTCGAAGCTTTCACTGGGCGACGTATCCAGGAGCTTGAGCTGGTACAAGGCGTCGAGCCGGGCTTCTTCCCTGTAATCGTGCGCATGGTGAATCATCGCCCATGAGATAGGCCCAATTCATTAATGCTTTAGCCGCCTCGCGCCGGTATGAATCCCGGGTCATGTTTGCAATGGTGCCTGTGGTGTATCCACGGTACGCAAGGCGACCCACACGCCGCGATCGAGCGGTGGGCCAGCGCAGCCAGAGAAGCGGCGTGCCCGGATGTCGGTTCTGCTGGTAAAACGGATCCTATCTCGAAACCGGATCATCAAGCAGGCCGATGGCGCTACGGCTGTACGGTCGCGACCGTCTTCAATTCCGTTAGGACCCGAAGCAATCCCTCGTCACTTGCGACGGCGATATCGATCGGCCGGGCGCCCAACGCGACGTTATGGGTGTTTATGAAGGTGACGGCTGCCGCGCTTTCTCGAAGATGGTGCCACGCACTCTGGGCCAAGGCGGCCTGCCTGCGCATCGCGTTCGGCTCCATTCGCTTCGCGTCATTGGCACGAAACCGACGGGTACGGCTCTGCGGCTTGGCCTCGATGACTGTGTCCATCACAGAGCCACCAGTGGCCGAAGGCCGTCGCGGGCATGCTTTGTCAGCTCGCTGATCTGAGAGGCATATCCCCGGACCAGTCCGTTGTGCGCGTGCCGGGCTTCGGGCGAACCCGCCGCATTCGAGCGCATCAGCGAGACCTGATGCCGATGAAGGAGGTAGTTGAGATCCATAGATGCATCCCTGCTTGTAAGCGGGAGCACGACGGTCTCTCAGCCGCTGCCGCTTACGAGCGGGTGACAGCGATGATCCGTAGATGGGGATGAAGGTGGCCGAATCCTAGGGTAGCGCTGCAACGACGGACATCGGGCCACGCTACCAAGGGTCGGCGAGCGCTCACTTGATGATAGGTGCCGGACTAACGTGTCGTCCGGCTTGCGGTGATCGGGATGGAAGCACGACCGACACGCGCTGTCGCGACCTCGTCGGGATGGCTGTCTGCCTGTTCGGTATGCCGTGTGTCGTACAGCCGGCGCAGGATCAGGGCGAGATCGCGTTCCGTCAGCTGCGATGACGCGTCGATCAGGACACCTTCCGGCAAGGGTTCCACAAACGCGGCCAACCGGTTGCAGGCTGCCCCGAGCTCGGGATCGAAGGTATCGTCAAACTTGGCCATGCGCGTCAAAATATGCCGTCCATGGGCGCTCGCAAGAGCCGGGAACACGACATTTCGGGACTTACCGGGAGCGCGCCTCCGCAGGCCGCGGCCAATATTTACTGACGACGGTGGTCGCACCTGATAAACACTGGCGATTGCTATGGTTAACCTGATGGTAAGGCAGCAGAATATCGACGCCGATGCTGGCGAGGTCGACCCCTGTCACAGCGGAAATGCGCTTCCAAACTGTCGGCTTCGAGGCTTGCTGGAAAATCCTGATGACGATGATGATGCTTATCGCGGTCTTGGCCGGTATCGGGGTGCTGGCTTGCGTGGGGGTCGTGGTGCTGGACGCCGTACGTCAGCGGCAACTGCGCGCCTGGCGGGATGAGTATAGAGCACGCGGCGGGTTGGGCGGTGCGCTATATCGACGCTGGCGAGGTACCCCACGGTTGACCTATCGGGATGACGACTGAGCCGAGGCGATGGCATTTATGGCATCGGCCACGATCATCCGCATCATGGATGAGGCGCAGGCGGTCGATCGAGTCACCCGCTAAGTCCACCGGAATGTCATCCATTGGCCGCGACGCCCGTCATTCCGACGACGACCCTCCTGCATGCCGGGAAACGAGCGTGCTTCGCTCTCCATGCCGTGGTGGCAATGTCCCGTGTCGGGGCGGTCGCGCGCTCCTCGCCAAGGCGGGTCTGCCTCATTTTGGCTGGCGAATGCCATAGTTTGACAATATCTTCCGCTTAGGACGCATCAGTCGATCGCGCGCCCAGGCGTGCGATGGATGTCTCTTGAGGCCGGGTCGCCTACGGACAGCACCATGGTCCCGGCCTCAACTCCAATCGCTCCATGCTTGACGGCAACACCATGCCGCCTTTGTTGCAATGTACGTCGTTCAGGCGTACATAGATGCGGAGGATGAGACGAGGTGTGCCATGCTTGGCTTTCAGGATCAGGTCGGTGCCATTGACGAGCGCAGCAGCGAGCGGATGAACTTTCGCACCAAGCCGCGCATCAAGCAGGCCATCCAGCAGGCCGCAGCGCTTTCAGGCGTAGACGATTCCGTCTTCACCATGAACGCGGCCTATCGCTCGGCCATGGAGACGATCGCGGCACATGAGCGCACCAGCTTGCAGCCGGTCGACCATGCCGGCTTTTTCGCGGCGCTCGATACGCCGCCGGAACCCAGCGATCGGCTGCGCGCGGCGTTTGCCCGTCATCGTGAGACGATCATCAGCCGGTGACCGCGACCCATAGCGTGCAACCCATCGTTATCGAGCCGTTCGATCCTGCCAAGCACGATCGGGCGGCTTTTTGCTGTGGCGTCGATCAGGTCGACAACTTCTTCCGTCGCACCGCCAACAAGCTCACCAAGGCCGGCAATGTCCGAACGTTCGTGATGGTTGGCTCTGGGGGCGAACTGATCGGCTTCTACGCCGCCAACGCCCATGCGATCGACTATACCGAATTACCGGCACGCTTTGCGCGCACCCGCCCCGCCCACGGCAGCATCCCGGGAGCCTATATCTCGATGATCGGCGTCGACCGCCGTTTTCAGGGACAGGGTTATGGCGGCGATCTGTTGGTCGATTGCCTCAAGCGGCTCGCCGTCGCTGCCGATGTCCTAGGTATCGCGGTTGTCATGCTGGACGTGCTGGACTGCGGCGATCCCGAAAGCGTCGCGAAACGCCTGGCGCTCTACCTTGCCTATAGGTTTGAGCCGTTGGCATCCAATGGCCTGCGCCTTTTCCTACCTATGGCAACGGTTCGAGCGCTCACGCGGCCAATGGCGTAGGCCGGGTGAGCCATCGGTGCAACGCCCGGTCGCGCCGCCATTCATATTGAGCAACTGCATCAAGCCGGAGCAGCCGGCTTGGGGACGCCGATCCTATTCCTCAACCAATGTCGCGCGCCATCCCGATCAAGGCCTTGAACCCGGCGGAAGGATTGCGCCGGCTGGGATAATAGAGGCTCAAACGCTCCAGTGGCGGTGTCCAGTCCTGGAGAACCCGGACCAGCCGTCCCGCGTCGAGGTCTTCGCGGACATCGGACTCCATGAAATATCCGATCCCGGCGTGATCCAGAACCGCGATCCGGGCGAGACTCGCCTCGTCGAGCGTGATCGGGCCGTTGACGTCGATCTGAAGAGGCTCGCCGTCCTTCTGAAACTGCCAGCGGTGCAGCGCGCCGTTCGGCAGCCTTATACGCAGGCACGCGTGGCGGAGGAGATCGAGCGGCACGCGAGGCTCGCCATTGACCTCGAAGTAGGAAGGCGTCGCGACCACCGCAAAGCTGCGCGGCGGGCCGACCGGAATGGCGATCATGTCGCTCGGCACAAGATCGGCGCTTCTGAGACCGAGATCAAAGCCCGCGTCCACGATGTCGACCATCCGCCCTTCGGTGACCAGATCGATGTGCACCTGAGGATAACGCCTCAGAAACGCGAGTAATAGCGGACGCAGAACCTCACGCGCGCCCGTCGCGAAGGCATTGATGCGAAGTGTGCCCGATGGCGTCTCCATCTGCGAACGCGCGACGCTTATCGCATCATGCAACGTCCTGACCGCGGGCCTGATCTGTTCGACAAAGGTCCGTCCGGCGTCGGTGAGCGAGACGCTGCGGGTCGTGCGGTTGAACAGGCGGACACCGATACGTCGCTCCAGCTTGCCGATCAGATTGCTCAGTGCCGTTGTCGACAGGCCGAGTTCCAGTGCCGCCGCGCGGAACGATCCCCGGCGCGCGATGGCGAGAACCGCATCGAATTCGCCCAGACCGTCCCCAGCCATTATCCCGATTTCCGCGACGTCAGGTGCCGCTTTGTGGCGATTATCATCAGCAATCGTATCGCTAGATTGATCGTGTCCCGTCAAGGAGCCGAGTGATGACGATCGAACTTCCCACACCCGTCGCCGCCTATGTCGCCGCCAACGCCCGTCTGGACGTGGACGGAATGATCGAGCCCTTCGCGCCCGACGCCGTCATCCTCGACGTCGGCCTCGGCAAGCGGTTCGTGGGCCACGCCGAACTCCGCACCCTGTTCGAAGAAGAGGTCGTCCCGGCAAGGGCGATCTTCACGCCGGACACCGCGCGCCAGGAAGACGGAAAGGTCGTCGTCGAGGGGCCGGCGCACGGCGACTTTCCCGGCAGTCCCATCCGCTTCACCTACAATTTCACGCTTCAGAACGGCGCGATCAAGGCGCTGGAGATCACGCTGTGACCGCCGCCATCGATGCGACCGAGTTCGCCGGCAAACGGGTGCTCGTCAGCGGCGGAACCAGGGGCCTGGGCCGCGCAACGGTCCTGCGCTTCCTCCAGGGGGGAGCACAGGTCATCACCTCCGCCCGGAGCAACCACGAACCGATCGCCGACGCCATCTTCGTGCAAGCGGATCTGACGACCGCCGAGGGCGGTGAAGCGCTCGCGAACGCAGCACTCGACAGGATGGGCGGGGTCGACATCCTTGCGCATGTGGTCGGCGGTTCTGCATCGCCCAGCGGTGGTTTCGCGGCGCTTACCGACGCGCATTGGCTGGCCGAGTTGACCCTAAACCTGATGGCCGCAGTCCGCCTCGATCGCCTGCTGGTGCCGCAAATGATCGACCAGGGGACCGGCACCGTGGTGCACGTCACCTCCATCCAATCCATCCTGCCGCTGCCGGAATCGACCACGGCCTATGCCGCCGCCAAGGCGGCACTCAGGACCTACAGCAAGTCCATTTCCAAGGAAGTCGGTCCCAAGGGCGTTCGGGTCAATGCCGTCTCGCCCGGCTGGATCATGACCGACGCCGCCGCCGGGTTGCTCGAGCGCCTGCGAGCGGCGAACGGAGGGACGATCGAGGATGCACGGCAACAGGTGCTCGATGGCCTGGGCGGCATCCCGATCGGACGGGCTGCCGAACCTCACGAGGTCGCCGACCTGATTGCGTATCTGGCATCGGATCGCGCCGCGGCGATCCATGGCGCCGAGTTCATTATCGACGGTGGCACCGTTCGAACCGTTTGAAGCCTCTCGCCGGGGAAGGTGGGCGATCACCCCCCTCGGCCTGAGATTACAGGCGTTCCCTTGCCCGCAGCGACGCCGCAATAGTGGTCGCGAGCCACCCGAATGGCACAGGGGGTCGTCCGGCATCGCTGGGGTAAAAAGCCAGAGACGGGTCGTTCGAAGGGGTCCGCCCTGCAACTGCGCTTCGTGCACAGCTTCTGCACATGCCCCTGACAGCAACTCCTCAATCTGAACATCACCGCTCTACCCGCGCCCGGCAGGACGAGCTCCCGAAGGAGCCATCGTCATGTCTTACCACCGCGAAGACCTGCCCGGCGCGGGCGCACTGACCGTTGCGAGCATCTTTCCTGCCGCCGTGATCGCGATCGAATTGACCACCGGGCTGTGTGCAGGCGTGTTCTTTGATCCGATGCCGACCGTCTGGCACTTGCTGCTCGTGGCGTTCGTGCCGGTCTGCAACGTCCTGTTGTGGCGGGCGGTGCGCGGTGCAAGCGATGGAACCGCCGGGCCGCCCATCTGGCTCGTGGTGGCAGCGGGGGCGGCCGTGTGCGTGGCGGCGAGTTACACGCTGCTGTTCCTGCCCATGCTGCCGATGGCGTTGATCGCGGTGCCGTTCGGAATTGGCTTGCTACCGTTCGCGCCGGTGGCGGGGCTGGTGTTCGCGCTGCGCTGGTCCTTTGCCGTGGCCGCTACCCGGCATGGCGGGGGCCGGCTGCTGTTCGCGGGCCTCGCGCTCGGTGCGGCAGCTCTGGTGCTGGTGGACCTGCGGGCCACCATGACCCAGGTGGCGCTCGACCGCTACGGCGGCGATGCCAACGCGCGGGCGAGTGCGGTAGGGTTGATGCGCGCCTGGGGCGACCCCGCGTTGCTGTTGCGCCAGTCCTATGGCGATTCTGGCCGAGCCGGCGGCATCGGCAGCTTCCTGGCGTCCGCCTGGACCAACGGCACCCTCTTTGGCGAGCGCCCGCGGACTGCCGATGCGCGAGAACTCTACTACCGTGTGACGGGCAACGCCTTCAACGCCGTGCCGCGTCCCGGACGGACCCTGAGCGGTGCTGGTCGCCGTCTCGTCTGGGACGACGACGAAGGAGCAGATGAGGTGGGCGGGCGCGTGCCCGACCTGATGTTGGCGGGATCGCGCCTGGACGGCGTGGCGGACGCCGCCTTCAACCTCGCCTATCTGGAATGGACGCTGGACCTGTCGAACCGCGGTGACGCGCAGCGCGAGGGCCGGTTCACGCTGGCGTTGCCGGGGAGCGCGGTGGCCTCGCGCGCCACCTTGTGGATCAACGGCGAGCCGCGCGAAGCCAGCATCGCTGCACGCGGCGAGGCGCGCACAGCGTACGGCAGCGTGGTCCGCCGGTCGCGCGACCCGCTGCTGGTCACCACCGACGGCGCGCAGCGGCTGCTGGTGCAGGTGTTTCCCGTTCAGCCGCGTGCCAGCGTGCGGCTACGGATCGGAATCACGGCGCCGTTCGCCGTCAGCCCAAATGGACGCCGCACTCTGGCAGCGCCGGCCATCGTGGAACGCAACTTCGACCTGGCGCAGGGCCTGCGACACGCCGTGTGGGTGGAGGGGCCGGTGCCGGCGCGAACCGACCTGTCCGATCCGGCATTGGTTGCCGGACGATACCGGCTGGCCTTGCCGCCGGTCACGGCACCGTCCGTTGCACTGGGTCGTGCGACAGCATGGGGCAAGGCGCCGGCGCTCGCGGTGGAACAGCGGATCGTTCGGGCCGCCGCGCCGATCGGTCCGCTGATGCTGGTGGTGGACGCGTCCGCCGACGTCGCACCCGCGGGCCAGGCCCTGTCGGCCGCGCTGGACGCAGTGCCACCCGGCCGTCCGGTCGGACTGGCGGTGGCGGGCGAGCGGATCGCGTTCGTGGCACCGCAACCGTGGTCGTCGGCCCAGGCGGCCCGCATTCGGGCCGTGCTGGCGGACATCCGCTACCGCGGCGGGCAGGACGGCCGGGCGGCACTGGCGGCGGCGCTGCATGCGGCGCCGCGTGCCGACGCGACGCTCTTGTGGGTGCACGGCGCACAGCCGGTTCGCTTCGCCGCGGTCGAGCCTGCGCTGGAACAGGCGCTGGAACGGCTGCCGGCCCGGCCGCAACTGGTCCGCTACCAGGCCGTGCCCGGCCGCGCGCTTGTGCCAGGGAGCAGCGCTTGGTTCGATACCGCGCGCCTGCCGTCGCCAAGCGGCGACGTCGTCGCCGACCTGCGCAAACTTCTGGCCGACATAGCGGGCGCCTCGCCGCGGTGGACGGTGATCCGGCGGCCGCACGACGCGGCGGGCATCGTCGGCTCGCCGCAACTGGTGCGGCTCTGGGCCGCCCGCGAACTCGCCTCGGCCGGCGACCGGCGCGACGCGACGCGCACGCACGACGTGGCGCTGGCGCATCGGCTGAACATCGTCACGCCGGTCAGCGGCGCCGTGGTGCTGGAGACTGACCGCGACTACCGGGCCAACGATCTGCCCCTGCCCGATCCGGATGCCGTTCCGACCGTACCGGAACCCGACACCTGGGCGCTTCTGATCCTGATCGCGGTGGCGGGCGCCTGGATGCTACGCCAGCGGCGGCGCGTCGGAGCCGTCGCATGATCCCGGCGCGCGTAGCGGCGCTGCTGGTGGCGGGCGGCGGCTGGCACGGGCTGTGGCTGCTCGCTGGACGCGCCGACGGAGTTGGGTTGGGAACCACGCTGGCGCTGGCCGCGGCGTTGGGTTGGGCGCTGGTCCGCGCCACCCATGCGGTACCGGAGCGTGACGTGGCGCTGCTGCTGGCGGGGTCCGCGCTCGCCTCGCTGAGCAGCACCGCGCTGATCGAAATCGAGGTGGTGGTGGCGGGGCTTTACCGCTGTGCCGATGCGCGGCCGCGCTGGCCGGTGCTGGCCCTGACGCTGCTGGCGGTGCCGGTGTTGCCGACGCTGGACGTGCTGGTGGCCTGGCCACTGCGCCGCGCCTCGGCACTCGCCACCGCCGGGCTGTTGCGGATGAACGGGGTGGAAGTCGGGCTGGAGGGCGTCGCGCTGGAGTGGCACGGCCAGCGTTTGCTGTTCGACGGGCCGTGCAGCGGGGTCAGGATGCTCTGGGCACTGCTGGTGCTCGCCAGCCTGGCGGGCGCGGTCGAGCGAGCATCGCCGCTCCGCTTCGCGGGGCTGCTGGCGGTTGCGACCGCGGTGGCGCTGGCGGGCAACGCGCTACGCGCGGCCAGCCTGTTCTACGTGGAAGCGGGCTTCGTCGCCGTGCCCGGCGGCCACGCGATGCACGAGGCGGTGGGGCTTGCCGCCTTCACGGTAGCGGCCGCGGCTGCCGTGCCGCTGCTGAGCCGGCGGAGGGGCGTGGCGTGAGGCCGGTGCTACCACTAGCGCTGGCCGCGCTGCTCGCCGCGGGCCTACCAATGCTGCCCCGCACCGCCGTCTCCCGCCAGCCCCTCAGCCCCTGGCCGACCCAGCTCGAAGGGCGGCCGCTCCGCCCGCTGCCGCCCGGCGTCGGGGATGCGCTGCTGGCGCGCGACTTCCCTGGGCACGTGGCGCGGTTCACCGATGGGCGGCGCCAAGTCGTGCTGCGCCAGGTGCAGCGCGCCACCCGCGCGCTGCACCCGCCGCGCGACTGCTTCGGGAGCCTGGGCTACACGCTGACGCCCCTGCCTATGCAGATGATCGCGGGCAGTCTCGCCTCCTGTTTCGAGGCGGCGCGTTCCGGCGAGCGGCTGAGGGTTTGCGAACAGGTCCGCAGCCACGGGGGCGCGGTGCATTCGGACGTGCCCGGCTGGTACTGGCATGCGGTGACCCGCGCGGACGCCGGCCCCTGGCTCGCGGTGATGACGGTGGAGCGGGTCGGTTGACGATCGTCCCCCATAGGTGCCAGCCATGTACGCCATGACACAAGCGATCTTGGTGGTCGACGACGACCCGCACATCCGCGACCTGCTCAGCTTTGCGTTGAGCAAGGCCGGGATGCGCGTGGCCGAGGCCGGCGACGGCGAGGAGGCGCTCGCCGCGGCCGAACGCTCGCCGCCCGACCTGATGATCCTAGACATCAACATGCCACGCATGGACGGGCTTGAACTGTGCCGTCGGCTGCGCGCGTCCGGCGGCGGCCTGTCCAACCTGCCCGTCCTCTTCCTGTCGTCGCGCGACGAGGCGGTGGACCGGATCGTGGGCCTGGAGATCGGCGGCGACGATTATGTGGTGAAGCCCTTTTCGCCGCGCGAAGTGGTGGCGCGGGTCGGCGCCATCCTGAAGCGCGCAGTGCCCGCCCCTCCGCCCACGCCCGCGCCCGTGCTGCGCCACGGCCGCCTGACACTGGACACCGACGCGTGGGAGGCGCGCGTGGACGGCAAGCCGGTGGCTACCACTGCGACCGAGTTTCAGCTGCTGGCACTACTCGCGGGAATGCCGTCCAAGGTATTCTCACGCGACGTCATCATCGACCGGCTGCACGGCCCCGGCTTTGCCATGACCGACCGCACGGTGGACAGCCACGTGCGTAACCTCCGTGCCAAGTTCGCCGGCACCGGGCTGCACGAGCTGGTGGAGACGCGCAGCGGGGTGGGATACCGCATCGGCCGATGCGCCTGATTGGGGCCATCAAGAACGTTGCCAAGCGACACTGGCCCGCGCTGTCGATCCGCACCATCCTGCTTGCCACCTTCGTATTCGTGGCGGCGCTGCCGGGCGTCGGCGCCGTGGCGCTTCGAGTATACGAGAACACGTTGGTTCAGCAGACCGAAGCCGAACTGATCGCGCAAGGGGCAGTGCTGGCGGCGGCCTATCGCGCCGCCTGGGACGGCGGGGGCGGGTCGCGAGCGCTGTTGCCCGAGCCGCCTACCATCGACCTGCGTACCGATCCGGTGCTGAAGCCCATGCCCGACCCGCATCCGGCGGGCCTGCCCGACCCTCGCGCGGTACGCGTGGGACGGGCATTGGCGCCCGTGGCGGCGGACGCGGCGGCGGTGACGCTTTCGTCCGTGCGGTTGCTCGACGGCCGGGGCGTGGTTGTGGCCGGGCGCGGCGACCTCGGTCTCAGTTACGTGGACATTTTCGAGGTGCGACGCGCCTTAGCTGGCCAACCCGCGACCACGCTTCGTACACGCAATGAGAACCCCTATGGCCTGCGCTCGCCGCTGGAGTGGCTCAGCCGCGCGGTGTCGCTGCGCGTCCACCACGCTCGCCCCGTACTGGCCGGGAGCCATGTGGTCGGCGTGGTGCTGCTGTCGCGGTCCCCACGCGGGCTGTTCGTCGGCATCTACCAGGACCGTGGCAAGATCGCAGCGGGCGTAGTGTTGATCTTCTTGACGCTGCTGCTGCTGGCGGGTCTGCTGTCGCGCGGCATCGCCAAGCCCATCCGCGACCTCAACCGCGCGACCGAACAGGTCGCAGGCGGCCAGGTGGCCCTACTCGAACCACCCGCCACCGCCGCGGTCGAGATACGTGACCTGTACGGGAATTTCGGTGCCATGGCCGCGCGTATCGACGCGCGCACCCGTTATCTGCGCGATTTTGCCGCCGCAATGAGCCATGAGTTCAAGACACCGCTCACCGGCATCCGCGGCGCGCTGGAGTTGTTGGCCGAGCACGAGATGACCCTCACCGAGCGCCGCCGCTTCCTGCGTAACGCGGCCGCCGACGCGGACCGGCTGGCGCTCCTTGTCTAGCGACTGCTGGAACTGGCGCGCGCGGACATGGCGGAGACGCGGACAGGTACGTGTCGCCTCGGAAATGTGGTGGCAGGGCTGAACGTGGAGGGTCTGGCCGTGACGGTGCCGGTAGACGGCGATGTGCCGATCGACGCCCAGACGCTCGGCACGGTGCTGCGCATCCTGGCGGAGAACAGCCGGCAGGCGGGTGCCGCGACGGCATGGGTGACGCTGGATGCAAACGCCGCCGGTGCGTCGCTGCGGTACGCCGACGACGGCCCCGGCATACCCCCGCGAGATCGGTCCCGTATTTTCGAGCCCTTCTTCACCAGCCGGCGGGCGGGCGGCGGCACCGGGCTTGGCCTGCCTATCGCCCGCTCACTGCTCGATGGGCATGGCGGCACGCTGACGCTGGACCCGGACGGGTCGTTCGAGGGCGGGGCTGTCTTCCGCTTGGTCTTGCCAAAACGCGATGGCTGATCGTCCTTCGGCGCGCTCGATCCTGGCATCCTTTTTCCTGATCGCGGGGACCATCACGGCAGGCCTCGCGCTGCGCCTGCTGCCGCTTGGCCTGCCCCCGCCGGTCACCAAGCATGGCGGCTCGCTGCTGTGGGCGGCCATGCTATATTGGATCGTCAGCACCGTGCGACCGCGCTGGCCCCGGCCGGCCACGACGCTGGTCGCCTGCGCCGTCACCACAGGCATCGAACTCTCCCAACTCCTCCACTGGCCGCCGCTTGACGCGTTTCGCCGGACCCCGGTTGGAGCATTGTTGCTCGGCCGTGTGTTCGCCGCGACGGACCTTGCCGTCTATGCCTTTGCGGTTGTCATCGCATCGCAGCTGGATAACCACCTTCGACCAAAGCAACGCACGGGATAAATCAGCGACTATACGGGGCAGCAGCAGTACGCGCCGATCTGCCGAAAGCGCGCTGGCTGCCTGCTGTCATCAGCTCTTCGGCAGGGCGTAGGCCAGAGTGTAATCGCCATAGCGTGTTCCCAGCGCCCCATGCCCGCCCGCGGTGATCACGACATATTGCCGTCCGTCGCGTCCACGATAGGTCATCGGCGTCGCCTGTGCCCCGGCGGGCAACCGCGCCTTCCAAACCACCTTTCCAGTGTTGAGATCGAAGGCGCGCAGATACTGATCCGTTGTCGCGCCGATAAAGGCAAGCCCGCCCGCCGTGATGATCGATCCGCCGAGATTGGGCACGCCCGTCTTGATCGGGACGCCCAGATGCGAGCCGAACAGGCCGGTATCGCGCGCGGTGCCGAGGACCTTTTTCCACATCACGCGCCGGGTGCCGAGGTCGACCGCGGTCAGGTGGCCCCAGGGCGGCGCGACGCACGGCGCACCGAAGATGCCGACCCATGCCTTTACGACGGCGACATAAGGGGTGTTGTACTGGGTCTGCAGTTGCGCCTGCTTGGCGTTCTCGCCACCCTGCTTCTGCTTCATCAGTTCGGCGACGCGCGGATCGTCGCGCCGCATCAGCCACAGCTTGAACGGCATCTCCATCGTGTTGACCGTCATCACGCCGCGAACCGGATCGACTGCCGCGCCGCCCCAGTCGGTGACGCCGTCAAAGGCGGGATGACCGATGATCGGCTTGAGCCCCATCGGCTGGTAGATGCCGGTCCCTCGCGCGCGCCGGATGTCGATGCGGCAGAACAGCTGGTCGATCGGCGTTGCTCCCCAAGTCGCCACCTCGGTCGGGGCAGGCGGGGTGAAGCTCGGCATCCCGGTCGAGAATGGCTGCGTTGGCGACACACGAACCCCCGGCGTTGCGCCGTTGGTGCGCACCGGCTTCTCGGTGATCGCCGCGATCGGTGCGCCGGTCAGACGGTTCAGGAAGAACACCTGGCCCATCTTCGTCGTCTGGATCAGCGCGGGGACGACTTGTCCGTTCGGCGCACGATAGTCGAACAGCGAAGGACCGATCGGCAGGTCCATATCCCACATGTCGCGGTGAACGAGCTGCCGCATCCAGCGCAGCTTGCCCGTCGCGATGTCGAGCGCGACGATCGACGAGCCGAAGCGGTCGTCGAACGGCCGGCGATAGCCGATCCAGTAATCGGGCGAGGCGTTGCCGGTGCCGAGATAGACGAGGCCATTGGCTGCGTCGGCGGTGATCGCGCCCCAGACGTTGGGCGTGCCGCGCGTGTAGGTCTGCCCCGCCGGCAAAGGCGCGATCGCGTCCTGCGAACGGCCGACGTCCCAGGCCCAGACCGGTGCGCCAGATACCGGATCATAGGCGCGCACGACACCGGAGGGGATGTCGCGATTGACGTTGTCGATGATCCGTTCGCCGATGATCAGCCGGTTGTTGACGACGACGGGTGGCGTGCCTATCTGGTCCGAGGGCTTCGACGTACCCATGTTGGTGCGCAGATCGATCGCGCCACGGTTGGCGAAGGTTTCGCACGGACGGCCCGTATCGGCGTCGAGGGCGACGAGACGGGCATTGAACGTGGGAGCGAAGATGCGACGCGGGCACGGCGTTCCCTCGGGTGCCTCGAAATAGGTGACGCCGCGGCATACCAGATAGTTGTTGCCCTGGATCGGCGCGTCTTCGTGCCAGCTCCACTTCGTCTTGCCGGTCGTGGCATCGATCGCCTGCACGAAGGAATGCGGCGTGCAGGTGTAGAGCGTGTCGCCGATATGGATCGGCGTCGCCTCCGAATGATATTCGCGCTTGTGCTCCTTCGTCTCGGCCGCGACGGGCAGGTCGCCGGTGCGCTGGGTCCAAGCGAGTTGAAGCCGGCTGACATTCTGCGGCGTGATGTCAGCAAGCGCCGAGTAGCGCCGTCCCGACAGCGTTCCGCCGTAATCGCGCCAGTCGCCATCGGCCTCGCCGGTCGGCGCAGCGGGCAGCGTGACGGCGTCGGTCGTACTCTGTGCCTCGACCCCCTCGCCGCGCAGCGCGATACCGCCGATACCGAGCGCGAGCAGCGTCGCCGCAGCGGCAGGCACGGCATGCCGCGGCGACCGCCACGACCCCGATCGCCACCCGGTCAGCAAAACGAGCGCCAGCAGGACGGTCGGCGCTACCAAGCGCGGGACGAGTTGCAGGCCGTCGAACCCGACTTCCCAGATCGCCCAGATCAGCGTGCCGATCCAGATGGCGACGAACAACCGGCGTCCAAGCCGAGCGGCGCGGCCGAGCAGCGCGCCACTGACCACCATCGCAATGCCGACGATCAGGTAATAGGGCGACCCACCGAGCGAGGCGAGTACCCCACCCGCGACCGCGAAAAGTCCGCCAAGGACGGCCACAGACCATGCGATCGCCAGCCGGTAGAGCCGAGCCATTACGGTTCCTTTCGAATTATTGGTAGCTCAACGCTCCAAGGCAGTGAAGTTTCAGGCCAGACTTCCTTCCCGCATTTAATCCAATCCAAGGCTGTATTTTATCGCTCAAGCAGAGGCGATGGAGCGGGCGAGTCCTAAGGTTCTGAGGTCGACTTCCGTCATGCGACTGAGCAAGAAGAACGGGTCTCAAAAGATTTCCGTGAAGGGCCCACTTGTAGCTACCAGCGCTATCCCGCCAGCCTCTTGCAACCCGATCGTCGCTTATTTCAGAATCGATTGATCGTTCGCGACAAAAAGCCAGACTTTCCAGATGATTATACGCGACCGTTGCGGCAGCGATGGGCACATTGTGCGCGATCCGAAGTCAGACCCACTCCACCGCGGCGAGGTTCTTTCGGTACCGCTTGTGTAGTGGGCGAAGCCGTGAGGGCTGTCCCGTGGCTTGTGTTATTCGCCGCCGCGATGGGAGGCCTCAGCGCCGAATCCGGCAACATCGCATGGCGGTGCTTGAGCCATATTGCGTTACAATGTCTTGGGATAGCAGTGGCTTATCAGTCATCATGCCCTATGAATGATCGTCGACGCAGCACCGACGAGCGGGCGGACACGACGAACATGTACTCCCTGTATAAGTATGCGCCCCTCGCGGCGGCGATCGCGCTCGGCGCGTGTGCGGCAGCGGGTAGCCATTCTGCGCTAGACCAAAAGGGAGCCGCGACTTTTACCAACCCCCTCCTGCCGTCTGGCCCCGATCCATGGGTGACGCAGGAAGGTGGCGTCTATTACTACACCCACACGCTGGGGGATAGAATCGGCCTGTGGCGGACACGGGACGTCACGGATCTCGAACATGCGGAATATCGCACCGTATGGACGCCACCGGCACAGGGCCCAAACGCGCATTCTATCTGGGCTCCCGAACTCCACCGGATCAACAAGAAATGGTATCTATACTATTCGGCTACGGCCTCCGGTTTCAAAGATGACGCGCATCGCGGCGTCTTCGTGCTCGAAAACGCGTCGATTGATCCGTTTCAGGGAGGATGGGTCGACCGAGGCCGCGTGAACACCGCATGGGCAGGCATTGATGGTACGGTGTTCGAACACCGCGGAACGCTTTACTTCGCCTACTCGCCCTATCTCGATGCCATCAGCGGCATCGCACTCGCTCGGCTATCTGATCCTTGGACCATCGCGGGCGACGAGGTCGTCGTTGCCAAGGCCGATCAGCCGTTTGAAAACCAGGGTGGTCGTCAGATCATGGAAGGCCCGGAGTTTTTGGCAGGGCCCCGGGGGCAGGTGTTTCTCACCTATTCCGCAGGCGCATGCTGGTCCGACAATTATGCGCTGGGGCTACTCCGCGCCGACGGATCGAACCTGTTGTCGCCGACCGCCTGGACGAAGTCTCCGATACCAGTGCTGGCGAGCGGAAATGGCGTCTTTGCCACCGGTCACAACGGCTTCTTCCGCTCACCAGACGGACGTGAACAGTGGATCGTGTTTCACGGAAATCCCGCGGCGAATATGGGCTGTACGGCGCGACGAGCGCCATATCTGAGCCGGGTGCGATGGACCGCATCCGGCGAACCCAAGATTGATCCTCCAAGCTCACCCGATACCCGCATTGCAAAACCGGGCGGAATGACCGAGCGATAACGTCTGCGACCCGCCCTCCTTCTAACGCTGCATCTGCTGCACACCCGGTGACGCGTAAAGACCCCCCGACAATCCGCCAACCGTTCGACATAACCAGACGGCAGATCTTGACCCGACGAGCCGACGTTTATGTCCTTGATCTCGCGGCACATTTCGATACGGTAGCGTTACGATCGGAACTGGATGCGGAACCGGGTGAGGATGGATCGACAGATGTTTCGGGCAGCAGCGATCGCCATGGTTCTGTCCGTTTGCACCGTGCCGGCAGGGGCGCAGTTTGGCGGGCTGAAACTGGGAGACTTGGCGAAACGCGCCGGCATCTCCGTTCCCAGCCTGCGCAAGGAACCGATCTCCACCAGTCTGCCCGACGCCCGCTGGGGCGATCCTACTCAGGACGGGTTTGTCCCACCCCTGCCCCGGCGTGAACTGACGGAATTGCAGCGTACGGCGAATGGCGGCTTCATTCTCCAGGCCGGCTATTATCGATTCCATGACCAGAGCTATTGCCTACATGCTGGCACACATGGGCCGGGTGGCGGCGACGGTTACCTCTACGCGCCACCGCTCGGTGCAGCCAAGGACGCCGTCATCACGATCGTCCGGAACTCGGTGCATCATCCTGACATCGACCAACACGTCATTCAGGCGCTCCTCTGGGCGATCCTTTCTCGGGCGAAGCTGGAAAACCTGTCGGACGAGCAAAGGAGCGCGGCGGCGCAACTCCTGTCCCCACGCCAACTCGCCGGGCTCAACCGCAGCGTACTCGACATGCTCTCCGCTGGGCCGATCGCGGATAATCTCCCGCGAGAGATTCGAGCCATGATGCAGGCAGAGGCTGACCTCCGCCAGATGCTGACGACGCCCGGAACGAGCTTTGGCGAGCTGGAGCGCGTGGCGGTACTCGCCGGTATTGCACCGGTCGGCCCCGGCAGCATCACCGTACCGGGTGGCCGCTGGAGCC
Organism: Sphingomonas sp. GM_Shp_2; assembly: GCF_026540875.1. Lineage (NCBI taxonomy): Bacteria > Pseudomonadati > Pseudomonadota > Alphaproteobacteria > Sphingomonadales > Sphingomonadaceae > Sphingomonas > Sphingomonas sp. GM_Shp_2. Next base: position 12,050 of record NZ_JALNUQ010000017.1, on the reverse strand, counting down.
ACCATCCCGATGGCTACTGGATCCGATACCTGCCCAACAGCTACTCGAATACCGTGGTCGAGATATGGGCCCCCGAAGGCTCGCCCGGCATCGGCAAGGAATATGATCCCGCCACCCATGTCGCCGTGCCCGGCAATACCGCGCGGCAGCGGCTGATCCAGTCGGGGCGGGCATACGCCTCGCCTTGAGGTGGTGCTTCTTCAGCGCACCATGAAGATCATGCCGCCCGTCACGCCGAAACGGTATCATACACCACGACCTTGCGCCAAAGAGGTGAGCAAGCCGCCACAAAGGCCTGATGCGCTGGATGGTCCTGATAGCCTTTCTGGTCCACCAGCGTGTCGAACAGCATCATCTCCGACACATCGAAGCTCGCATCCACTACGTCACGCTGTTCCGTTGCCGCAGGAACGCCAAGATAGAGTTCACGCACCTGCGGGATCGCGGCCAGCGTGCGCAGCCCCTCGACCAGCTTTGCCCTGTCTTCAGCGTTTCCGGGTCGCTTGAGCCAGAAGAACACCTGATGACGTATGCCGCCCGGTTTCCCGGCCTCGGCCTGCCCCGCCACGCTCACTCCAGCGCCGCTCAGTGCTATCCCTATCACGAGGGTCCGTCGATCGATATCCATAATGTCTCCGGTTGGCGCTGCCTGATAGCTGAACACGATGCCATCGTGCGGTCAACGTGATTGCGGCCGCGTCGGAAGGAGCATGCCTGTGTGATCCAGGCTTCGACAGGCTCGTCTGCGCTTGAACGACATTTCACGGGCGGCGCTCGTACCGGCCCTTTCCAAAGCCGATGAGCAGGAGCGCGCCTTGGTCGATCTGCAGTCGTATCTGCCTGAACGCGGGTTCGACCCTGGCATCCGGCGCGGCGTCGAGCAGGACCGTCTTGCCATCGACGCGCCATTCACCCTCTGCCGCCTGGTCGACGGCACCATAACTCATGAACCAGGAAAATCGCCCGTTCGGGCGCAGCAGCAGTTCGGATCCCGTCTCTCTGACGCCGGAAAGATAGTAGTGGCCGATCAGATCCCGGTGCGCTTCGGTTTCGATCCTTGAAGTCGCCGTCGGGTAACGCGCCGTGCACCGCAACTCCCGCATATTGTCTGCGCCGATATACAGGAACGACGTCATCGGATCACCCTGGTCGGCATTCTTGTGGACGTAGCGCGGTCCACTATCCAGTACGAAGGTCATGAAGCCGCCGTCGTCCTCTTCCAGGTCGGTGATCACGCCGTGATTGCCAGAAGTCTGATATGTCATCGCGACGAGATCGAAGCTGTAGCGTACGCCGGTATCATCCCCGCCAGCGCGGCACGGTTTGCCTTCCTCACAGGCCCATGTCTCAACCGCCGTACACTGCAATCCGATCGGTCGAGGGGCGACAGCATACGCCTTTGCACCAGCAAGCAGTGCGATGGCCGCCATCATCTGTCCAACCTGCCGTATCACGATCCACCCGCCCGAAGATATGCTGTGTGCTTTGCGTAGCATAGCGCCGTAGCGCTGCCTCCCGAATATATGGCCCACGGCCATTCGACCAGCTACTACCCGGGAAAATCCTTGATGGAGATGCGCGTTGGATGATGAATTTGCGGAGGCTATCGCCGGCACCCTGGCTGCCCACGGCTTTGTTCTGGAAAATCTGTACGCCCTGCTCCTGGTCGGTGATCCCGATCCTGTCGGCGCCTGCCGGGCGACGGCACAGACCATGTTGCGTGATTTCGCCAGCCTACGCGCCACAGGCGTCCAGGCGATGAGCGCCGACGAGGTGAATCGTATCCGCCAGCATGCACTCGATCGTTTGAACCGCTTCTGGGCCGGGGTGGAACGCCGTCTCGATGTCGCCGCTGACGATAAGAATAAGTAAGTAAGCAAGCATTCTGGCCGTCTGCAGGCCGCAAAGACTTACCCCTTGGGTCGGGATGCCTATCGCGCTGGCATCAGACCCTAATATCGGCCGTTCACCTGAACTCGAACGTCCCCAAAAAAGCGGACGGTCGTTCATGTTGTTCTATCGACTCAGGAGCCGATCTTCGTGTGACGCTACCCGATCGCCAGCGTAGCTCACACGCCAGACCGTATTGCCGACATCATCGGCGACCAGCAAAGCGCCGGTGCGATCGATCGTGACACCCACAGGCCGGCCGTGAGCCTTCCTGTCCTTGAGGAAGCCGGTCACGAAATCCTGCGGGATGCCGACCGGCCGGCCCCCACTAAAACCGATGAACGCCACCTTGTAGCCATGCGGATCGGTGCGGTTCCAGCTGCCATGCTCGCCAACAAAGGCGCCACCGCGGAACCGCGCAGGGAAGCTGGCGCCCGTGTAGAAGGTCAGCCCGAGTGCCGCGACATGCGAACTCAAGGCATAGTCGGGCCGGATCGCGCGCGCGACGAGGTCGGCACGTTGCGGCCGCACACGTGGATCTACGTGCTGCCCGTAATAACTGTAAGGCCAGCCGTAGAAACCGCCGGGGCGAACCGACGTCATATAATCGGGCACGAGATTGGGGCCGAGTTCGTCGCGTTCGTTGACCACCGTCCACAGGGTATTGGATCCGGGATAGAAGGTCAGGCCGTTGGGATTGCGCAGGCCGGTTGCGAACGTCTTCATGAGCCCGGTCTGCGGGTCGACTTCATGGATCGCCGCCCGGTCCCGTTCGGCGTCCGACCCGCGCTCCATCGCATTGCTGTTCGAACCCACGCTCACGAAAAGCTTCGACCCATCCGGGCTCGCCGTCAGGCTCTTCGTCCAATGGTGGTTGATCGCGCCTGCAGGTAGATCAACCAGTTTTACGCCAGGTGCGGTGATCCGCGTTTCGCCCGGTGAAAACGGGTAGCGGATGATAGCGTCGGTGTTCGCGACATACAGAAATCCGTTGAGGACCGCGATGCCGAACGGCGCGTGCAGATGGTCGACAAGCACGGTGCGAAACTCGGATCGACCGTCGCCATTCACGTCACGGACCAGCGTTATCCGGTTGCTCGGCTTTGGTGTTTGCCCGCTCTTCGTCTGTGAGTGCGCCCGTGCCATGATCCAGTCTCTGATCGGATCCTTGGGTCGTTGCACCGGTTCGCCGCCTTCGTTGCGCGACTCAACAATCAGCACGTCACCATTGGACAGCGCCAGCACGTTGCGCGGATTGGAGAGGCCTTGTGCAACCGCCGCAATCCGGAAGCCAGCGGGGACGGCCGGGGTTTCCCCGCGTTGCCAACCGACCGTCTCGAACACGCCGACGTCTGCCACGAGCTGCTCGTGTGGTGCGGGCAGGAACGGGTTTGCGCCATATTGGCTGTTCGGGTCGATCGTCTGACCGCTGCCGCATGCGCCAAGGGGCAGCAGGCAGAGGCTCGTGATCAGGATGCGGGTCATCGTACGATCTCCGCCGGGCGATGATAGGCAGATTGCCAGAACCAGCCCGCAAGCACGCCGAGCACGGTGGCGGCGATGGACAGGGATAGTCCGGTTGGGACGACGGCGGTCCATCCGTCGCGCGCGTGGATGAACGAGTTGAAGACCGCGATCACCCAGGCGGCGAGGAGGCAGGCGAGGTGTGGGACGAGCGCGCGCCGATTATGACTACGAACCAATTCGATGATCAGCAAGGCACCTGCGAGGCCGCCCCCGATCAATCCAGCGAGCAGGAGCCACGAAGAGAAATCGAGCCACATCATCTCCGTGCTCGCAATGTACGCCAGATCCGTGATCAGCGCGCCAGCGAAGCAGATGATCGGAATTGGCAACAGCGCCGGGTACAATGGATGCGCGGCCGGTCCGACAAGCCTGACCGGGGCAGGAGTTGAGCTTCTCGCCATTATCCATATCCTCACCGCCGAGCCGCGATGACTACGAGCCGCGGCGGCGGCGGTTCCTCAATTGGCGATATGTCAGCACATAATCATGCGGTTACCTTCCATAGACTAACGTGTGATGCGACATTTACGGGCGCGGCGGCCGCTCACATGCGATTTCGCACAGCCCCCGCCGAGACCACGCCGCTTCCGGACACTCAGACCCGAGTTTTGCAACGGTTGGCGTGGCGCAACCGCGTGCGAGCTACCCTTCACCTGTAAAGACGGACGGCGCGGGTGCCGGCACTTCGGTGGGAGACAAAAGGCGCCCGGTGTCGGGGTCGTAGCGGAAAGTTTCGCGAACCGCATTGGTGTCGACGGTCAGGAGCCCGCGGGCGAGATCATCCGTGACCACGATGCGGCGTGCCGGCCGGCCGGGGCAGGCGACGGTCGCGCCGCCGGCAAAGCCGTCCGCCCCTGCCGGACGGATCAGGCAGGGCGGTTGTCCCGCGCGCCCCAGATCGAGCCAGCCTTCCGCCGTGATGCGGTGGGTGTAAACCGGGGCACCGTCGGCGCCGATCGTCGTGAAGGCCTCGCCGCGGCCGAAGCGGCGTTGCGGCGCGCGCATGGCCTTGATCCCGACCAGATTGTGGCTGAGCAGCCCGTCCGCGCCGATATAGTAATGGCCGATCTGGGTGCCCGCGTTGCGCGGCCAGCGCAGATGCATGTGCATGTGCGGCGGCGAGTCGGTGTGGTCGTGCGGCGCGTTGGTGTCGAACCCCATGATCTGGATGCGGCCGAGGTCGCGGCGCTCGACCTCCTCGCCCAGCCCCAGTTCGCGCACCACCTCGCGCTACGCGAATTCCAGCACATTGGCCGCGGCGCGCTGGACGGTCGGGAACAGCCCGGTGGCATAGTCGCCCGCCCGCCGCGCAGGGTCGGCGTGCTCGAAGCGGAGGACCATGCCGGGCTCGACGATGTGGGTCGCGACCTCCGCGGCGGTGATCGCGTCGGCGTGCGCCGGGGCACCGCGACGATCAGCCGGTCGCGTTCGCGGCGGAACGGTACGTCGCCGCCTTCGAGCACGACGCGGCGGATGTTGGCGGCGGCACCCGCGAAGCCAAGCTCCAGGCTGCGCATGCGCGGGACAGCGAGCGCCACCACCGTCTCGCGCGGATTGTCGGCGTTCCAGTTGGCCTCCGTCACCGGCGTGCAGGCCCGGCAGCTCTCGGGATCGAAGCGGACGCCGGTGCCGGGCGCGCGCTTGACCAGTTTGAGGACGATCCGCACCGGCGCGTCCTGCTGCTCCGCATATGCAGGTGCCACGGCGATCAGGGCGGCGAGCGCCGCTGTGACGATGCGGGCGATCACCGGCCCGGCTTCCACGTCAGTCCCAGCCAGAAGGTGCGGCCGACCGGGAAGAAATAGTTCACATAGTCGCGCCGCATCCCCTGCCGCACGACGAACGGCGACTTGGTCAGGTTCTGCACCTGCCCGACCAGTTCCAGCCCCGGCCCGACCGCGTAGCGCGCCTGGACGTCGACCTGCTGGCGCAGCTCCTGATAAAGGTCGCGGGTCGCGGTATCGCCGTCCGCCGATTGCAGCGCGCGGCCGATCCGGTTGTAGGAGGCGCGCAGTTCGACCGGGCCGGTGCCGTAGAACAGGGTCAGGTTGGCGATATAGTCGGGCTGCTGGATGAGGCCGCTGGTGGCGCGGGTGGCGGACAGCCCGGCCGCGACCGCCGCGGCGCTGGCCGGTTGATCGTACGACCCGTCGAGCAGCGTGAAATTGGCGTTGAAGCCGAGGCCGGGGATCGCCGCCAGCCGCTCCTGCGTGAAGCCCAGTTCCACCCCCTTGACCCGCGCGGCAGCGGCGTTGCGCGGTGTGCGGACGAAGACGCTCTGATAGGTTTCGCCCTGAAAGACCGTCGGCGGCCTCTGTTCGCTGCTGGTGAAGATCTCGTTGCGGATGTCCTTCACGAACCCGACAACCGACAGCAGGCCGCCCCCGCCCATATACCATTCATAGGACAGGTCGTAGTTCCACGCCTCGCGCGGGCGCAGGTCCGGGTTGCCGGTGTTGATCGTCAGCGTCCCGTCGGTGCCGACCCCGAACGAGGTGCGCGCGGCGTATTGGCTGTAGTCGGGACGGCCGATCGTCTTCGACACCCCGGCCCGCACCCGCATCCCGACGCCCAATTGATAGGTGGCGAGCAGCGAGGGGAGCCAGTAATCATAGTCTGTTGTCCGCCGGACCGGTTCATAGGCGGTGGCGACGCGGACGGTGGGTGCCTGGTTGGTGAAGACCGCGACCGTCGTGGCGTCGTAGCGGACCCCGGCCTGGACGCCGAAGTCGTCGGTACAGAACAGCGCCTGCGCATAGGCGGCCCTGGTCGTCTCGATGTCGCGGAAGTCGTCGGCGGCGTTGTTGGCGATCTGGTTGGTCGCGATAAAGGCACTGCGGTTCGCCTCGAACCGCCGCCACGCGGCCGGCCGGTCGATCAACAGATAGGGCACGCCCGGCGTCATGTAGGTCGCGGGCCGCTATGGATAGATGATCCCGGAGAACGTCCCGATATTCGCCAGCCCCGCCGCATTGGCCGAGTCGAACTCGTCGTACCGCTGGTCGTAGGACAGGTCGGTGCGTGTCACCGCCACGCCGACCCTCGCGCCGAGGCCACGATCCTCCGCCGTCGCGCGAAAACCGAGGCCGACGCTGCCGAAGTCGACCGTCCAGTCGAGATCGCGGTGGATGCCGACACAGAAGCCGATCTTGATATGACTAACCGCCATATCGTTGAAGGGGAGCTCCGCATCGCCAGGCAGGCGAGGCTGATGACGAGGCTGCGAATGCAATCCTTGCCAACAAAGACGGCAGATGACCTGTTGGAAACGTTTTACACGGCGCTCGCGGAATGCCGTGTCCGACGAGCAGCAATCATCGACACCTTTACCGCCTGACCCTGAACACTTGTTAGAACTGAAACAAGGCTACCGCTGGTGTGCCACCTGAGGCAACGTTGCTGGCTTGGAACCAAGAACGCCAGCCGCCTACGAACCACTATGCTGCCGCGATTTTTCCCTCAAGAGCACCACGCTGGTGATCATGGACGAGGCTGGTCAGTGACGGCTCGTCAAGCTCGGCGAGCACTTCGGACAGCGTCTCGCCCGGCCGTGCGTCCGGCGCAAAGGACGGACCATAGATCTTGCGCAACGTGCTGACGAGGGTATTGCCGTGTTTCCGGCTGATCTCGCCGTCCTTGTTGCGGTGCCGGTTGTGCAGGCCTGGTTGTTGCATTGCTGGCTCCACTTCATAGCTTTGGCTGAGAAGGCTCGCCGTCTGTCGACGGCGAGCCGCTCGTCAATCAGGCATCCTGTGCATCGGCGTTCACCGTCTCGGAAAGGCGGTTCATATATTCATCGCCACCATAGATCTCCTTGGTAGCGTCCTTCAGCTTTTTGGCGTCGTCGGATTTGCCGAGAGCCTTTGCGTAGGCGGCAGCGGTACCGAAGCCTGCGATACCGTAATGGGTCATTCGCTGATACTGAGCGATGATGAGCGCATCGAGCAGCGGGCCCTTCTTGGGCGCCTCTTCGATGCAGTGTTTGGTAGCCTCCGCGACAAGGCCTTCCATACCCTTGCAGTGCTCCTTGGATGCCTTCTCGCCGGCCGCGACGATCAGCTCCTTGACGATGCCGGTGTGCTTCTCGATCCCATCATGTGACTTTTGCAGCATCTCCTTCAGCTCAGGGGCGGATGCCTTGGAAGTGAGCTTCTTGATGACACGGTTCATCTGGTCGTTGGCGGACCAGAGGTCCTTCAGCTCGTCCGTGTAGATTTCATCGAAGTCTTCGGGAGCGGACATAATCAAGTTCCTGATCTTGAATGGTTTACTGCCGCTGCGTGCTGGCGATTGGCTCAACCGAGGCCATCGTCCAATGTTCCCGGGGCAGGATCGCCTATCCGGATTGTCATGAGATCCAGGGCCAGCGCGCGAAGCCTCGACCACGCGATACCGGATACACGCTTCCGTGCCGCGAGGTTGATGATAGAGGGAGCGGATGCTCAGAACACGGATGAAGAGAGACGCCCGCAGCGGCGAGCAGGCGCTGCGGCGGCTGGTCGAAATCGAAGCTTCCCTGGCGAAGCTGACCGACGAGGACATCCTCGACCTGGCCGACATCTTCGCGACCAGCGGGATAAGCCGCTCGGTGAGATCGCCTTTGCGGAAATGGAGCGGCGCAACATCAGCCTTTAGTGGCGCCGCTGAGGCCCTGTCCGCTTGGCAGCCGGATTCAACCGTTCTACATCGGCTCACACCAACCACATCATATCTCTACGAGCCCCGTCCGACATGCAGATCATCGTCCGCGAAAACAACGTCGACCAGGCGCTGCGCGCCCTGAAGAAGAAGCTCCAGCGCGAAGGCCTTTACCGCGAGATGAAGCGCCGCCAGGCCTATGAGAAGCCTTCCGAGCGACGGGCCCGCGAGCGCGCGGCCGCGATCAGCCGTGCGCGCAAGGCCGACCGCAAACGCGCAGAACGCGATCGGTGATCGGCACCCGGATCGATGAGATCGGCACGTTGATCCGGGACGGCGGTGCCTTCTACCTGCAAAAGCGTCATCCGAAAGGAGTTTTCCCGCCTCATACTGGCCCAGCTTGAGCGAACCGCCTTGGCCGCAAGCAATGCTGAACCGGCCAGGGCTGCGAAATGAACGAAGGACTGGTCTTTGGCAGCTAGCGGCGACTTTTGGACGACGGTAATTGGGGGATTGTAGACGGTCCGCTTCTGAATAGGAAAGTGCCGATAAACGACGTCCCGCGCAGCTCATGCCGAGCACACAGCTAGGTCGCCGCTTCCAGTTCGCGTAAGCTGCGGCCGCGTGTCTCTCTTCCTGCGCGTCCGATCAGTACTGCTGACAGGGTCATCGGTATGATCAACGCCACTGCCACGCCACCCATTGTGGGGATCAGCCTTGCGAATGCTCCTAGCTGGGCCGCACCCCCCCAACTTACTGCTTCCCGCGATTAGCCCAGTGGCTCGACCACGAACGCGCAAGGCGTAATTTTCGGCTGCATAGGGCAGGAGCACGGCGATCAAACCGTTGGTGCCAACTACTACCAGCAGCGCGATCCCAGCGATTAGCACTGGCGGCCAAGCCAGCGTTGGGGCCGGCAGCAATGCTCCGGCAAGGCCTGCAAGGGTGAGGAGTACCGTGCCGATCATAGTTCGTTTGCTGCTCCACCAGCTGTACAGCAAGGCGGCAACCATGATCGTCGGTAAGGCGACGAGTGCTGAACTAGCGGTGATACCGCTCGCGATCTCGGCACTGAAACCTCGCTCTTGGAGATCGGAGGGAAGCCACAGCAGCAGCCCAAAATTAACGGAGCTCCACGACAGGGCAGTGATTACCAGTGCAATGATCAGCTCCCGGTGGTGAGGCGCTGCGCTGCTGCCATCGAGTGGAGCAGCTTGAGGCGCACGCCTGATTATGCCGAATTTGCGGGACATGTCGGCCAGCTCAGCGTCCATACCCCATTCCATCAGGACGCGAGGGGACTCGGGGATCCACCGTGCCATTGCGAGCAGCAGCACACCGGTGCGGAAGCCCTGTAACCACAAGCTGCGCCAGCCGAACAAAGGTTCGAATAGATGCGCAGCACCGCTAGCCGCAAGGTAGCCGCCAACCAGTACAAGGAACCAGCTCCTGTGACGCGGCGGCATGATCTCAGCCTGTCAATCGGCGTCCAAAAAGGACCCCCTATCGGCGTTCAAAAGGGACCCCCCTTCGTTGAGCGGTGTGACGGTTATGGCGGGCGCGCCGTTCGCGCTGGTTGCGGCGTAGGGCGGGCGTAGCCCGACCGGAGGCGCGACCAGCGCGAAGCATCTTCTGCCGGTGGCTCTGGGCGTCAGCTGCGATGCTTGAAGCGCCAGCTGTCGTTGCCGGTCTCGACGATGTCGCAATGGTGGGTAATGCGGTCGAGCAGCGCGGTGGTCATCTTGGGGTCGCCGAAGACGGTGGGCCATTCGCCAAAGGCCAGGTTCGTCGTGACGATGACAGAGGTGCGTTCGTAGAGCTTGCTCACCAGATGGAAGAGCAGTTGACCGCCTGAGCGGGCGAAGGGCAGATAGCCGAGCTCGTCCAGCACCACGACATCGAGGCGGGAGAGCTGTTTTGCGAGCGCGCCGGCTTTGCCGAGGCGGTTCTCCTCCTCAAGCCGGTTCACCAGATCGACCGTGTTGAAATAGTGCCCGCGGGCGCCCTCCCGCACGACATTGGCTGTAATGGCGCTAGCGAGATGCGTCTTGCCGGTGCCCGTTCCACCGACCAGCACGACGTTGCGCTGGCCCGCCAGGAAGGACCCGCCGTGCAGCGAGCGCACCAGACCCTCGTTGATGGGCGTGCCGTCGAAGACGAAGGTGTCGAGGTCCTTCACCGCCGGCAATCTAGCCGCCGACATCCGGTAGCGGACCGACGCTGCATGGCGGTGGGTTGCCTCGGCACGCAGCAGGTCGGTCAGGATCTCCATCGTCGTACGCTTGCGTTGCAGGCCGGTGGTCACTGCTTCGTCGAAGGCGCCGGCCATGCCCTTGAGGCCGAGCCCCGCCATCGCCGTCATCATCTCATGCCGCTGCATGGAGGCCCCGCAGGCTGTCGTAGCGACCGCAGTCGGCACGCGGCGGATGGCGGAGCGCCAAGTCCTCGGGCGTGACGATGGTCAATGGTCTTGGCGGTTCGCGCCTGCGGGCCAGGATGTTGAGGATGACGTCATCGCTGGTGACGCCGGCCAGCAGCGCCTCGCGCACGGCCGCTTCCACCGCTTCCAGTCCGTCGTCGAGCACAGTCGCCAGCACCCGCACGAACCGCCGGTCGGCATCGTCGCTGGCGCCGAGCTTGCGACGCAGCCGTGACAGCGCGGGTGGCAGCTCCCAGCCCTGGAATGGCGCGCCGTTGCGCAGAGCGCCCGGCTTGGTCACTAGCACCGGCAGATAGTGCCACGGGTCGTAGATGGTCCGGTTGCGTCCAAAGAACCGGGGATGGTCGGCAACGACCTCGCCGTCGCAGCGCACGACGATGCGGTCGGCATAGGCACGAACCTGGACCGCGCGCCGCACCGCTTTGGCCATGACCGAGTAGCGGTTGCGGTCGAAGTTTATCAGGCACGTCCCGCTCACCGCGTGTTCGCTCTCGTAGAACCCGTCGAAGGGCGCGACGACCGGTTGGAGCATGCCACGCTCCGCAGCCCAGGCCTGAGCAACCGTCAGCTCTTTCTGCTCGGGATGCTGGTGTAGCTCAGCCCAGCGCCGACACTCCGCCTCCAGCCAGCCGTTCAGTTCCTCGATGCTGGCAAAGCGCAGGCGCGGCTGGAAAAACCGGCCGCGCGCGGTCTGCACCTGGTTCTCGACCTGGCCTTTCTCCCAGCCGGCTGCCGGCGAGCAGGCTGTCGGTTCAACCATGTAGTGGCTGGCCATGACCAGGAAGCGCCGGTTAAAGACCCGCTCCTTGCCGGTGAACACGCTCGTCACCGCCGTCTTCATGTTGTCGTAGATGCCGCGCGTCGGCACGCCTCCGAAGAAGGCGAACGCCCGCGCATGAGCGTCGAACAGCATCTCCTGCGTCTCGCGCGGATAGGCCTGCACATACATCGTGCGTGACGCACACAGCCGCACATGAGCGACCTTCACGCGCATTGGCTTGCCCGCGATCTCGACGTCCTCGTGGCTCCAGTCGAACTGATAGGCCTCGCCCGGTCGAAACAGCAGCGGGATGAACGCCGGTGCATTCATCACGTCCCGACGACGTGCCTGCCGCCAGCGGGCCGCATAGCGACGCACCGCATCGTATGAGCCATCGAACCCCTCGCGCAGCAGCAGATCGTGGATGCGCGTGATGCGCAGCTTCTCGCGCCGCGGCCGCGCCTCGTCTTCCTCCAGGAACGCATTCAGTCGCGCTTGGAACGGCCCCAGCTTGGGCAGCGGCTGCACCTCGCGCCGGTAGCCCATGTCCGCCTCCGGCGACCGGATCGCCTTGCGCACCACTTTGCGAGATAAATGCAGGTCTCGCATGATCGCCTTGATGGCTTTCCCCGCCGCATGCTCGCGCCGGATCCTCAACACCGTCTCCAATACCAACATCCCGATCTCGCCGCCTGACACACCGCCAAGCGTGCAGCCTAGACCACCGGGATGAGGGGTCCTTTTTCGACGCCGATCACCCCGCTACCGGGGTCCTTTTTCCACGCTGATCCACAG
>NZ_JALNUQ010000016.1:0-61987 GCF_026540875.1 Sphingomonas sp. GM_Shp_2 | reverse complement strand
CCGACCCCGCTTGCGACACCCGCACCGCTGCCGTCCGCCACGCCCGCGCCCATCGCCACGCCGGTGCCCAGCGCGCCGCCCTTCGTGCCGGTCGCACCCCCGACGCCGGCTGCCGCCGCGCCCGGCACGGTGGCGCCCGAGGCGAATGCGATGCGCGAGGAGCGGGCGCCGATGTGGCCGTGGTTGCTTGGCACGGCGGTGATCGCGCTGGCTGCCGGGATATGGCTGGGTCGTCACGGTGCGCGGCCCCGTGCACTGCCGGCGCCCGTCGCCGAACCGGTGCGGCCTGCGCCCGTACCGCCGAAGCCGGCGTCGCCTCCTCCCGCTCCACCTGCGCCGGTCGCACCCTTGCCGCCGCCGATCCCGCCGGCGCCGATCGCGATTGCCGTTCGACCGCAGCGCGTCGGGCTCAACATGCTCAGCGCAACCGCCGAGGCGGAGGTGACGCTGACCAATAACGGTGCGGTGACGATCGAACGCGTGATACTCGATGCGCGGTTGATGAGCGCGCATCAGGGTCTGGATGCCGAACTGGCGGCACTGTCGCCGCTGCCGCGTCCCAGCGTGCCGCCCTTCGCGCTGGCACCGGGCGAGAGCCGCACCGTCCGTACGGTGACTGCGCTTGCCCGTGATGCGATCCATGTCATCACCGCCGCCGACCGGCCGATGTTCGTTCCCGTGCTGGCGATCGTGGCGCGGGCAGGGGGTGGCGTCGCCCGGCAAAGCTTCGCACTGGGTATCGAACGCGCGGACTCGGCCAAGCTGTCGCCGATCTGGCTGGATGGGCAGAACCGGATGTACGATCAGGTCGGCGTACGGCCGCATCCCGGGGCGATGGGGTGATTCGGTCAGCCCCCCGGCCTCCAGCGCGGGGGAAGTCCCGCATGGGCAATGGCTTGGCGACGGCACTTGCAAACAATCTGCTGCACTGCCCAGACTGTCGCCATGAACGGACCGATCCTTCGCCGCATGGCGCTGTTCGGCATGGCCGGCAGCGCAGCCATTTTCGCTATCCGCTTGCTCGGAGCTTCGGCCGCGCCGCCAGCATCTCCGCGGTAGGACGGTGCTTCGCCTGACAGGCAGGTGATCCGCGCCCGTTTGTTGGCGGCGCTGCCTTATGAGCTAGGGGCGGGGCTGGCCCGTGATCGTGGGAAACGATGAGGACCTTCGCGCCATCGCCGACCAGTTCAGCATCGACGATCCGACCCTTCCGGGTGGGCCGGCCCCTGGCACGCCGCCGCCGCCGTCGCCAGCCGAGATCCTGAAGACCGCGGAGGGGCTGCACATGCCGCAGGACCTGTCCAAATGGTCCGGTGCGGTGGCGGAAGAGGATTTGCGCGCACCCGAGAGCGTGTGGCCGGCGAACGTTTCAGGCGGCGATGACGGCACCGGGCTGACGGTCGCGACGGACGTGCTGACCAATAAGCCTTATGAACGCGTGCATATCCTGCTGATCCCGGCGCGCCATGGCTGGGAGGTGCCGGCCTATCTACGGTACGGCAACTGGAATGCCTGTCCGCCCGCGGAATATCACGTCGCGATGCTGCGTGACTGGCACGCGCGATATGGCGCGGAGCTTGTCGGGCTGAACGGCGATACGATGAATGTGCAGGTCGCGCGCCAGCCGCGTGATCGCGCCGCAGCCCTGGCGTTGGCGCGCGAGCAGTATCGATATTGCCCGGACGTGATCGAGCAGGGCGTGGAAAGTGTTTCCGCGCTTGCCGCCGGGCTGATGCACGAAAAATGGTGGTTCTTCTGGTGGGATTGATCGCGGCTTTCGGACAAGAAAAAGGGCGGCATCCCCGTGGGGAGCCGCCCTTTTTCCTGGATCAAGCCGTCATGGACATGTCCATGACGCCCGACGGGCCTTTGCCCGCCGGCCGGCCTCGGGATCGGGGCAGCGTGCTGCCTCGATGCCTGCGGCTTACTTGAGCTCGACGGTCGCGCCGGCTTCCTCGAGCTGCTTCTTGATCTTCTCGGCTTCGTCCTTGGCGATGCCTTCCTTGACCGGCTTCGGAGCACCCTCGACGAGCGCCTTGGCTTCGGTCAGGCCGAGACCGGTGATCGCGCGGACCTCCTTGATGACGTTGATCTTCTTGCCACCGTCGCCGGTGAGGATCACGTCGAACTCGGTCTTCTCTTCAGCGGCCGGAGCCGCTGCGCCACCACCGGCGGCCGGCGCTGCAACCGCTGCTGCGGCCGAGACGCCCCACTTCTCTTCGAGCAGCTTCGAGAGCTCGGCGGCCTCGAGAACGGTCAGCTCGCTCAGCTGGTCAACCAGCGCGTTCAGGTCTGCCATGTGTATTCTCCGATATGGGCCGACATGAAGGTTCGGCCCGATAGTGTCAGTTCAAGTCGGTTTCGCCCGAAGATCAGGCGGCTTCCTTGTCCTTGTCGGCATAGGCCGCGAGGACGCGGGCGATCTGCGCCGCGGGAGCCTGGGTGATCGTCGCCAGCTTCGTGGCGGGTGCCACGATGAGGCCGACAATCTTCGCCCGGAGCTCGTCCAGCGAGGGCAGCGTCGCCAGCGCCTGCACGCCTGCAACGTCGAGGACGTTCGCGCCCATCGATCCGCCGACGATCTCGAACTTGTCGGTCGTCTTGGCGAACTCCACGGCCACCTTTGCGGCAGCCACGGGGTCGATCGAGGAGGCAATGCCGACGGGGCCCGTCAGCATGTCCGAGACACCGGCATAGTCGGTGTCCTGGAGCGCGATCTTGGCAAGCCGGTTCTTCGAGACCTTGTAGACGGCGCCGGCTTCACGCATCTTCGTACGCAGGGTCGTCGACTGGGCGACGGTCATGCCGAGGTTGCGGGTGATGACCACCACGCCGACCTCGTTGAAGGTACGGTTCAGTTCGGCGACGGCCTGGGTCTTTTGATCACGATCCATGCCATTCTCCACATTCTGGAAGCGCCGCAAGCGGCCCTTCCGGTTACAAACCGGACGGTGAAACACCCTCCGGGGTGTCCAGCGATGGGGGCATGGGAACCGACGCGGACGAAACCGCGGCAGACCGGCGGGCACAAGCGGCCGAGCCGGTGAAATCCTAGTCCCCGTCTCGGCAGGAGATTAAGCCGGGCATATTCCCGACACCTGCTGTCTTGGACGGAACCCGACGCGAACGCCGGGTGCGTGGGGGCGCTTATACGAATCGGTGGATAAGTCAATCGCCGGGGGGCGGGTTGAGGGGGGTGGAAGACGGTTTGTTCGCGCGGAGACGCAGAGGCGTTGCGCTTCGGGGGGCTCGCTTGCGTCCCCCATTGGCCTGGAAATGGTTCACGCGAAGACGCGAAGGCGCGAAGAGGGTGCGCGAGCCGAAGGCTCCCTGCGACCATCGGTGGCGCCTTGTCTTCCGGCCGACAGGTCGCGCTCGGGGCGCGGCAGGCGAAACCTCTCCGCGTCTCCGCGCGAACAAACCTTCTTCTCAACTCACCTTCTTCTTAACTCTTCGCGTCTTCGCGCCTTCGCGTGAACTCAGATCTTCGCCATCGCCGCCGCGTGCGTGCGGATGATTGCGAGCGTGGAGGCATCGGTGTCGAACACGCCGTACCAGCCCTGCGGCTCGTGCGGCGGGTCGCCCATATAGGCGAGGTCGCCGCGCTGGAACCGGTAGTCGGGATGGGCCGCGCGCGCCTCGCCGTTCCAGGCCCAGAAGTTGGAGCCGGCGAGTGGGCCGCCGGCCTTCGCATCCGCCTCGACCGCAGCGAAGATCTGGCGGTAGAAGCGATCCTTGTAGCTGGTCGGCACGCGGGGATCATAGGCGTCGGCGCCGTCGCGGGGATAGCCGAACTCCTCGATTACGAGCGGCTTGCCAAGGGCACGCGCGATGCGGATGTGCGCCGCGATATAGTCCGCCACCTTGGCCGCACCGGCATCATAGGTACCGGCCAGATTGCCTGCGTCCATCCAGCTCCAATTGTTGGGCCAGATATGCGTGGTGAGATAGTCGATCGCGGGCGAGCGATGCGCCTCCAGCACGATGTTCTCGCGCTCCATCGAGCCCTTCAGTCCTTCCGAGCCGGTGCACACCAGTTGCCGCGGCGCCAGTCCCTTGATGTAGCGCGCGGTGCCGTCGATCCAGCGATAGAAATTGGGCAGGTTGGGGATCGCCACGGCGTCCGACCCGCCGGGTCGCGGCTCGTTGGCGAGTTGCCATGCCATGATCGTCGGGTCGGCTGCATAGGCGGTGCCCGTCACGCTGTTCGTCCGGCCGACGACCGCGCGGATATAGTCGCGGTACAGGCTTTGCGCCTGTTCGTTGGCGTAGAAGGCGGCGTTGCGGTTCGGAAATTCCGGCCAGGGATGGGCCGGATCGTTCATGTCGATATAATTGCCGCCATTGACCCAGTAGAGATAGGTCATCATGCCGCCCGACCATTCCCAGAAGTTGGTCAGATAGACGACCGCGGTCATGTCGCGCTTGGCCATTTCGGCCAGCGTCCAGTCCAGCCCCTTGAGCAGATCCTCGTTGTAATTGGCGCTGCGATCGCGAAATCCGGGCGTTACCGAGTTCTTCAACGGCGACAATTCGCCCGAGCCGGCGATGCGCAGGTTGCGGATGCCGAGCGCCTGTAGCCGATCCAGTTCGCGGGTCAGCCGTGCACGATCGCCATAGGATGTTGCCGCGCCGAGCCATGGTGCATACCAGAGATTGGCGCCGGCATAGCGATAGGGTCGGCCGTCGCGCATGAAATGCAGCCCCTCAACCGTGACGAAGCGGTCGCCGGCGCTGCCGCGGCCCGGCCCGACACCGCCTGCGCATCCCGCGACCAACACGGCGCCGCCGGCGACCAGCGCACGCCGGCTGATCATCTGCCTCTGCATCCTCAATCCCCTTGTTCGCTCAATCCTGGCGTCGCGCCTTCGCTAAGGGCAACCGGCTGATGCGTAAAGAGAGCGCTCTCATCGCCACGACCGCGGCTGTCATCATGTCGTCACGGCGATGTCATCGCGGCGACGCCGAAGTGCAGCCGTGCTGCCTTTTTGGCAGGCCAAAGGGGCGCGGCACGTCGCGGGCATGAGCGCGGCGATTTCCGGGGGATTTCAATGACCGATCCGATGCAGCCCGTCGCCTATGACGACGGGGATATCGATACCAACCCGACGGCCAATCCGCATCTGAACGACATCATCGCCACGCGCCTGTCGCGTCGCGCGACGCTGCGTCACGGCGTGTCCGCGATGACGGCGGCGTTCTTCGGGGGCGCGCTGCTCGCGGGTTGCGACGAGGAGGATAACGAGGCCGTCACCGCGACCGCGTCGGGCCCGAACGCCGTGACCGGCGGCCGGATGGTGATGCTGACCGGTGCGGTGACCAGCGGGACGCTGTCCAACGCCGCATGGATCCAGACCAGTGGTCCGGCGGTCGCGCTGACCAACGCCAATTCGCTCAACGCCAGCTTCCGCGCGCCCGCGGTCGCCGCCGCGACGCCGCTCGGCTTCCGCCTTGAGACGACCAGTGGCGACGGGGTCACCACCAACACGGCCGTCACGGTGACGGTCAACCCGATCGCGCTCGACTTCACCGCGGTGCCCAAGAGCCTGGCGGACGTCGTGGCGGTGCCGGCGGGCTATAACGTCACCGTGCTGTACCGGCTGGGCGATCCGCTGGCCGCCGGCGTGTCGGCCTATGCCAATAACGGTACCGACTCCAATTTCGCGCAGCGCGCGGGCGATCATCACGACGGCATGAGCTATTTCGGCCTGGCCGCCGCCGGCACCGCGCCGAGCGCCAGCAACAGCACGCGCGGCCTGCTGGTGATGAACCATGAGAACATCACCGAGAGCTATCTCCACCCCAACGGTCCCACCGGCCTGAGCGCGGGCAGCGTGCGTCCGACCGCCGAGGTGCTGAAGGAGATGGAATGCCACGGCGTCAGCGTGGTCGAGGTCACGCGGGGAAGCGCGGGCTGGTCCTATGTGCAGGGGAGCAGCCTCAATCGCCGCATCACCCCGTTCACGCCGACCAGCTTCTCCGGCCCGGTGGCGGGCAACGCGCTGCTGTTCACCGCCTTCTCGCCGAACGGCACGGCCGGTCGCGGCACGATCAACAACTGCGCCAACGGCATGATGCCGTGGATGACCTATTGCACCGCCGAAGAAAATTGGGCGGGCTATTTCCGCCGTGATGCAGGCGATAATGCGCGGCGCACTGCTGCGGTTGGCGCCAAGTCGATTACGGCATTCAAACGCTATGGCCTCGACACGGTGAACAACCGCGACGTCACTGACGGTGCTCGCATCGGCAACTACAACTGGACCAGCGCCGCGGCGCCGGCGGCGGGCGATACGCGGATCGCCAAGTTCAACGCGACGGTGGACGCCAGCAAGGCCGCGAACGGCACCGGCGATTATCGCAACGAGCCCAATCAATATGGCTGGATCGTCGAGATCGATCCGTTCGATCCGAACTCCACGCCCCGCAAGCGCACGGCGCTGGGCCGGATGAACCATGAAGGTGTCTGCCCCGGCCGGATGATCGCCGGGGTGAAGCCCGCCTTCTACATGGGCGACGACGCGCAGGGCGAATATATCTACAAGTTCGTGTCGAACACCGCCTGGGCCGCGGCGGATGCGACGGCGGCGAACCGCCTGGCGGTCGGCGACAAGTATCTGGACGCCGGCACGCTGTATGTCGCGCGCTTCAATGCGGATGGTTCGGGCCAGTGGCTGCCCCTGGTGTTCGGGCAGGGGGTGCTGACCCCGACCGGCTATCCGACCTACGCCTTTGCCGATCAGGCCGATGTGCTGACGCACTGCCGCCTTGCCGCCGATGCGGTGGGCGCGACGCGGATGGATCGTCCGGAATGGACCGCGGTGAATCCGGCCACCGGCGAAATGTACTGCACGCTGACCAACAACTCGTCGCGTCGTCCGACCGGTGCCAATGCGGTCGATGCGGCGAACCCGCGCGCCTATGTCGATACCAAGGTGACCGGCGGCAGCAGCACCGGCAACGTCAACGGCCATGTCATCCGCCTGCGCGAGACGAACGACTCGACCGAGGCGACCGGCTTCACCTGGGATGTCTTTGCCTTCGGTGCCGAGGCCGGTGCGGATGCGGCGAACATCAACCTGTCGGGCCTGGATGCGACGAACGACTTCTCGTCGCCGGACGGCCTGTGGTTCAGCGAACCGACCAACACCGCCGGTCAGGCGACACCGGTGATGTGGATCCAGACCGACGACGGCGCCTATACGGACGTCACCAACTGCATGATGCTGGCGGCGATCCCGGGCCGGGTGGGTGACGGTTCGACCAAGTCGGTGACCAGCACCGTACAGGGTGCCAGCGCCACGGTGCAGGCCCGCGTCGGCAAGGCGCCGGGTGCGTCGCTCAAGCGCTTCCTGGTGGGGCCGAAGGGCTGCGAGATCACCGGCATCACCTCCTCGCCGGACGGCACCTCGCTGTTCGTGAACATCCAGCATCCCGGTGAGGGCGGCGATCCGCAGAACATCACCAGCAACTGGCCGGCGAACCAGACGGGCACCGCTGCGGCCGGTGTTCGCCCACGCTCGGCGACGATCGTCATCACCAAGGCCGATGGCGGGATCGTGGGGATCTGATAACCCGACGGGCCCTCTCTCCGAACAGCAGGGGGGAGGGCCTAAAGGAAAGGCCCGCTTCCTTTGCAGGGAGCGGGCCTTTTTCGTGTTCGGGGGGTCAGGCGCTCAGCGGAACTTGCCGCTGAGCGTGACGCCGATGATCCGCGGTTCGTTGAACACGGCGGCCATGTAGTTCTCGATCACGCCCTTCAGGTTCTTCTCGTTGGTGATGTTGCGTGCGAACACCGCGATCTGCCAGTCGTCGTTGGGTGCGGCATAGCCGACCTGCAGGCCACCTTCGAAGTTGCCGTTCGCATTGAACTCTTTCGTCTTGTACAAGACGAAGTTGGTGAAGCCCTGGATATTCCAGTCGGTCGAGATGAAGATCTTGCTGTCGTCGGCCAGCGGCACGTCGTAGCGCGCCGCGAGGTTGACGTTGTATTCCGGCGCGTTGGGCAGCGGGTTGCCGTCGATCTGCGCCAGCACGGCGGGGGCGCCGAAGATGGTGCGGGTGATCGTCGGGTCCTGCACGGTGCACACGACCTGTCCGTTCAGCGCGCACACCTGGGCATAGACGCGGCTGTCGCGAATTTCCGAATGCAGCAGGCTGACGCCCGCCGACAGCGCCAGGTTGCGCACCGGCAGCCACTGCGCATCGGCCTCCAGCCCGTAGGCCACCGCCTTGTCCGCGTTGAACAACACGCCGTTGCCGTCGGCATCGTTGCCGTTCAACTGGATGTCGCTGACCCGGTAGGCGAAGGCCGACGCGTTCAGGCGCAGGGTGTTGCCGAACAGGTTGCTCTTGAAGCCCGTCTCGAACGACAGGTTCTTTTCCGAGTCCGCCGTGGTGAAGTCGGAGTTGAACACGGCAGAGCGCCCCTGGATCGTCGGGCCGCGGAAGCCACGTGCGGCGCGGACATAGACCGACAGGTCCGGGTTCACCTGATACAGGGCGGACAGGTCCCAGCTCGGCTGCGTGTCCGAAAGGCTGACATCGGTACGGCCGCGATAGACGACGCCGCCATCCGGGCGGCCCGGCGCCTTGACCAGGCGGGTCCGCTTGCTGTCCTCGCTGATCCGGCCACCGGCGGTGATCGTCAGGTCGGGCACCACTTCGTAGCTGACCTGGCCGAACACGCCCCACGACGTGTTGGTATTGCGCAGGCGCACCCAGTTGTCGGGATTGTTGGTGTTGGGATTGCCGGGCTGGAGCGGGTTATAGGCCGGCAGCAGCAGGAAGCGGCGCTGGTAGAAGTCCGTTGTGTCGCGGCTGTCGAAATAGATGCCGCCGACCTGCCAGCGGAACGGACCGGTGCCGTTGGAGGCAAGGCGCACCTCCTGCGTCCACTGGTCGAGATCACGGACCCGGCCGAGGCTCAGGCCATAGCCGTTGGCAACGCCGTTGACCGGGAAATTCGCCGCCGCACCGCCGTCCGTGTCGCCGGCGCTGAAGCCGCTGGTCCGCTCATAGGCGGTGATCGAGGTCAGCGACGCCGCACCCATATCCCAGTTCGCGCGCAGCGAGGCGCCTTGCGTTTCATAGGATTGCGGATTGTCGCGCCCTTCGTCCAGCGCGATGCGGTCGCGCGGCTCCTTTGACACGTCGTTCGACCCACGCTTCAGCGCGGCCCGGTGAAACACCGTCGACGTGCCGTCATACCAGCGCGCATGGCCGGACAGGTCGAAGGAGAGCCGGTCGGTCGGGGTGAAGGCGAGTTGCAGGCGCACGTCGCGTTCGGTGAAGCCGCCCATGGCGTTTTTGCGCGGGGTGAGGGTGCCGTCGAGGCTGGGGCCGGCATAGGTGTTGTCGATCCAGTCGTCGCGGTGCTGTATCAGCGCGGAGGCGCGGAAGGCGAGCACGTCCCTGATGATCGGGCCGCCGACGCCCGCGTCGAGGTGCATGGTGTTGTACGAGCCGATCGAGGCGGTGGCGCGGCTCTGAAAGGTCTGGGTCGGCTTGATCGTGTCGATCTTGATGATGCCGGCGGTCGTGTTGCGACCGAAGAGCGAGCCTTGCGGACCGCGCAGCACCTCGACCTGCGCCACGTCGAACGCCGGATTCGACTTCAGCACGACATGTTCCAGCACGACATCGTCCTGGATCACCGACACGGGCTGCGACGCGCCCAGGTAGAAGTCGATATTGCCGAGGCCGCGAATGTAGAAACGCGGGAAGATGCGACCCGTCGTCGTCTCGGCATACAGGCCTGGTACGCGACCGGACAGCGCCAGGATGTCCTCGCCGCCGGTCTGGAAGCTGCGCAGATCGGCGCCGCCGACGACCGCGACCGACACCGGCACGCGGTTCAGGCTTTCGGAGCGCCGCTCGGCGGTGACGGTGATGTCCTCGAGGCCCTCGGCGGCAGGCTGGGTATCAGCTGCGCTGGTGGCGGTATCTGCGGTCTGGGCCGCGGCCGGCACGATCGCCAGCACGCCCAGCGCCGAACCCAGCAGGGCGGCGCGCTTGATCCACGATGTCATGATGGTCTGCAATTCCCACGCTCGGGCCCGCCTCCCCGGCGGAGCCCCTTTGATGTGTCCCGGTGCTTCGGGCCGCTAGAACTGCTTTATGGCGTTTGCGTGACAGAGGTGATGCGAGCGTGCAACACTCGGCGCAAATGGCGCCGCCACTACAGGCATCGGGCGAGATCGGCGCGGCTATGGCGCGCCAGTGGCCGACGGCGCCGCCGGTGCGCCGGCCAGCTGGGCGCGCCACGCTGCGAGCGAGGCGGCAGGCGCATCGGGACGCAGCGGCGCTGCGCGACCCTTGCGGAGTCTGGCGCGGTCGCGTTCGGGTGGATCGACGCGGCGGACGCGGACGGAGGCGATACCGCGTCCCTCTATGCCCAGTTGGCGTGCCGCCCCGCGGCTGAGATCGATGATGCGCCCGCGCACGAACGGGCCGCGATCGTTGATCCGGACGAGGATGGTGCGCCCGGTATCCAGCGCAGTCACCTCGACATAGCTGGGCAGCGGCAGGGTGGTGTGCGCGCCCGCGATCGCCTTTACCCGGAAGCGTTCGCCATTGGCGGTCTGATGACCGGATTCGTTGCCGTACCAGCCGGCCAAGCCAAGCATGTCGTAATTCGGTTCGGCGGCGGGCGTGTAGGTGACGCCGCGAACCGTATAGGGGCGGCCGATCTTGACCGGAGTGTCAACGGCAGGGCGATAGTGGGTGGTGCTGCACGCGGCAGCGGCCGTGAGCAGGGGGAGGGCAAAGAGCGTTCTGGGGAAGGGCAAGCGGTCGGCTCCTGAGGGGGCGGCGCCGGGTTTAGCGTTGATAGACGAGCGTGCCAGCTTTTTGGGGTGGACGTTTTCGTATCAGCGTTGCGCTGCCTGGATGCCCTTCACCTTGCCATCGCGTGTGCGCCGGGCTTCTTCTTCCCGGCGGGGGGAGGGGGTATTTGGCCGGCAGACGCGCCTCAGGGGCTGGCAGGCGATGCCGGGGGTGGAGCAGGTCTGTTTGCCGTTCAGCGTCCAGCAGGCGCGGCAGATCTGGCGGGTGTCGGTGCAGATGGGCGTGGTGCCGAGCAGCGCGAGGGTCAGCAGGATCATGGGTGCCAGCGTCCGCCTTTCGACAGGAGCGGTCAACAACGAAAAACGCCTGTGCGGAGGGGTCCCCGCACAGGCGTTTCCGTGTCGGATCGGTAAACCGAACGAGGGCTTAGGCGCCCGCGATCTCGGCCACGTCCACCTTGATGCCGGCGCCCATCGTGGACGACACGGCGACCTTGCGGACATACTTGCCCTTGGCGCCCGACGGCTTGGCCTTGATGACCGCATCGACCAGCGCGTCGAAGTTCGCGCGCAGGTCCTCGGCCGGGAAGCTCGCCTTGCCGATGCCCGAGTGGATGATGCCGGCCTTCTCGACGCGGTACTCGACCTGACCGCTCTTGGCGGCCTTCACGGCGTCCGCGACGTTCATCGTCACCGTGCCCAGCTTCGGGTTCGGCATCAGGCCCTTGGGACCCAGCACCTTACCCAGGCGACCGACGATGCCCATCATGTCCGGGGTGGCGATGCAGCGATCGAAATCGATGGTGCCGCCCTGGATGGTTTCCATCAGGTCCTCGGCGCCGACGACGTCCGCACCGGCCGCCTTGGCTTCCTCGGCCTTGGCACCGCGGGCGAACACGCCGACGCGCACTGTCTTGCCGGTGCCCTTGGGCAGGTTCACCACGCCGCGGACCATCTGGTCGGCGTGACGCGGATCGACACCCAGGTTCAGCGCGATCTCGATGGTCTCGTCGAACTTCGAAGTTGCACCCGACTTGGCGAGGTTGATCGCCTCGTCGATGGCGTGCAGCTTCTCGCGGTCGACCGTGATCGCCTTCTGCTTCTTGGTCAGCTTGGCCATGTTATCAGCCCTCCACCACTTCGAGGCCCATCGCGCGGGCGGAGCCTTCGATGATCTTGGTCGCAGCCTCGATGTCGTTGGCGTTCAGGTCCTTCATCTTGGTCTGGGCGATCTCGGCGAGCTTGGAGCGCGCGATCTTGCCCGCCGACACCTTGCCCGGCTCCTTCGAGCCCGACTTCAGGTTGGCGGCCTTCTTGATGAGGTAGGTGGCCGGCGCCGTCTTCGTCTCGAACGAGAACGAACGGTCCGCATAGACGGTGATGACGGTGGGCAGCGGGGTGCCCTTCTCGACGTCGCCGGTCTGCGCGTTGAACGCCTTGCAGAATTCCATGATGTTCACGCCGCGCTGACCCAGCGCCGGGCCGATCGGCGGCGAGGGGTTTGCGGAGCCCGCAGGCACCTGCAGCTTGATATAACCGGTAATCTTTTTTGCCATGTCACTCTCGTTTCGAGTCTAGCGGTACTGGCGGGCGAGGGCCTTCGCCCCGCGCCCTCCCGCGGATTTCCGTCGCTGTCGCTTGGGAAGGCGCGCGCATAGCCGAACGGGGGGCGGAACGCAATGCTGGTGCTGCTTGCCTGGGCGGGGGCGGTAGAGACGTATTTCACGCGAAGACGCGGAGGAGGTTCTCGCGCGGAGATGGTGTGCGAGCCGAAGGCTTCTTCGATATCGGACGAGGCTTGTCTCCCGGTCGACTGGTCAGGAAAGGCTCAGCCGACCGGCCCATCTTTGCGCCTTCGCGTCTTCGCGTGAACAACCCCGCCTGGGGATGTGATCGGGAGGCGCGTCAGAGGCTCCGTCCAGCGGCTTCCTGTATTTCAAAGGCGTGTGAGCGGACCTGTTGCGACAACCGGGCCGGTGGGGACGGGCCCCGGCGCGCCGCCCGGCGGTTCGAGCGAGATGGCCAGAACGGCGCCGGGCACCAGCCGGGCGCGGTCGGCGCTGGCGATCGTGATCCTGGCTTCGGGGGTGCGGGCCAGAACGGCGAGGGCATGAGGGATGCCGTCCGCTCCGATCGCCCATAGCTGCGCACTGCGGTTCGCTGGCGCTATGTCGGCGCCGGACAGGCGGAGCATGCCGGTATCGGGCTCGTAAAGCGCCGGCAGGGGGGCGGCGGGAGCCGCCGGGTCGGCGGCCGGCACGATGGCGGCGATCAGCGGCGCCGTGGCCGTGCGCGCCGGAGGTGGGGGGGGCGCATGTCGGGGCAGCACGAGCATCAGGGCGAGAACGGCTGCGACACCGGCAAGGGCGACCGTCGCGACGCGCCACCAGGGGGCGACGCCGCGTACCGGATCCGGGGCGCGACTGGCCGATGGCCCATGGGGCGTGGTCGATGCCATGACCCGCGCTTCCAGCCCCGGTGGTGGCTCGACGGCGGGCAACCAGGCGACGAGGCCCGCCAGCGTCTGGCGCCACCATGCCACTTGCGCCGCGAAATCGCGGTCAGTGAGCGCGCGGCGCGTGGCCGCCGCGCGTTCGTCGCCATTCAGCAGATCCAGTGCCAGATCGGCGGCAGTCATGTCGGGATCGACGGGGTCAGTGGTCGCCATCGAGACAGGTCCTCAAGCGCGCGAGCCCACGATGTACCCAGCTTTTCACCGTGCCCAGCGGCAGCGTCAGCCGGTGAGCGATTTCCGGATAGCGGACGCCATCGAAAAAGGCGATGCGGATCGCCTCGCGCTGGCGCGTCTCCAGCGTGCCCAGACATGCCTGGAGGCGGGCGACCGTTTCCTCGTCCACAAGCCGGTCGACAGGGGCTTGCGCCGGATCGGGCAGGGCCAGCGCCGCATCGTCGATCGGGTCGGCGGGATGGCGCGTGCGCCCGCGCTGCCAGTCGATGGCGCGGTTGCGGGCGATCGTGGCGAGCCAGGTGATCGGGCTGGCCCGGCCGGGCTCGAATGCGCCGGCCCGTCTCCAGACGATGACATAGACATCGTGCAACACATCCTCCGCATCCTGACGATCACCACAGATACGAAGGCAAATGCCGAACAGCTTCGCGGAAGTAAGACGATAGACGGTGCGAAAGGCTTCGCGATCCTCGTGACCGGTTGCGACCAGTGCCTCCACCAGACGCGCGCGTGCCGACGCCGCGTGATCCTGCCGATCTGCTGCCACGCGGGGCAGGCTAGGCGCGATACACTTCACCGGCAAGATACGTCAGCGTACTCAAAAGGCATTTTCGTTCAGACCGATGGGGGAGGTCGATGCCGATCGATGCAGGATCACCCCGTGAGCAGATGATCGGCCGCTGTTCGGGAAATGGGGATTGTCACGTCGTCTGTGCCGGTCGTTTGCCCCGGAACAGCCGGGCAGGCTCTTCTCCCCGATATTGCCCGCGCATCCGCTTTATGGCATGATGGCAGCGGCCGGGAGACCCCGGATACAGGTGGCCCCCGGCTCCTTTTGGAGAGGATAGGCCATGACCACGATCAAATCCGTCGGACATCATACCGCCGTCGCCGCGGCAGGCGCAGCCGTGCTGGTGAGTGTTATGTTCTTTGCGCGCTTTGCGGCAGATGCGGTGATCTACGCATCCGAAATGCTGATGCGATAAGGCCGCATCGCCGCAGATACGAAAAAGGCCGAGGTGCGGTCGCCCGCGCCCCGGCCCGTCATGCCAGCCCGAATGAGCGGCCGTCTGCTTATTTGGAGCGTTCGACCTGTTCGAAATCGAGTTCGACCGGCGTCGCGCGGCCGAAGATCGACACGGACACCTTGACCTTCGACTTGTCGAAATCCAGTTCCTCGACCACGCCGTTGAAGCTGGCGAAGGGACCCTCCAGCACCTTGACCGCGTCGCCGATCTCGTAATCGACCTTGATCTTGTGCTTCGGCGCGGCCGCTGCCTCCTCCTTGGAGTTCAGCATGCGCGTGGCTTCGCTCTCGCTGATCGCCTGCGGCTTGCCGCTGGAGCCGAGAAAGCCGGTGACCTTGGGCGTGTTCTTGACGAGGTGATAGACCTGATCGGTCATGTCGAGCTTGGCAAGGACGTAGCCGGGCATGAACTTGCGCTCGACCGCGATCTTCTTGCCGCGACGCGCCTCGGTCACCGTTTCGGTCGGGACCTCGATCTGCTCGACCAGTTGCTCCAGCCCCATGCGGGCCGCTTCGGCCATGATCGAGTCGCGGACCTTGCCCTCGAACCCGGAATAGGCGTGAATGATGTACCAGCGCGCCATCGGCGTGACCTTTACTGAGCGAGGCTGAGCAGGGCGCGGACGAGCGCTTCGAAGAACGAATCGACGCCCAGGAAGAAGATCGCGAGGATCGTCGTCATGATGACGACCATGACGCCGGTCATCACGGTCTCGCGCCGGGACGGCCAAACGACCTTCTTGGTCTCGGCCTTGACCTGGTTGATGAACTCGATCGGAGTCGTCTTTGCCACGGTTGCTCGCACCCTTGGATGGAGATGACGACGGAGGCGTGAAGCCCCGACCGCCGCCCCGTCGGAGCAAGCGGGCGGATACCACCACCGCTGTCGGATGAAGCACGGATGTAGCCGCGCCTTGGATCAGGCGCAAGGGGGCTGGCGGGGCGCGCGTGCCGGACCCGCCTTCAGGCGCTTGCGGTCAGTGCCCGTAGCGCTTGATGCCGCGGCGGCGCAGCTTGTCCCGATGCCGCTTGCGAAGGGTGGCGACGACAAAGGGCGCGCCCAGCACGACGATGCCACCGATGATGCCGTAGGCGACGATTTCGCGCGTAATCTCGAACATGGTTAGCGTCTTTTGCAGGCGACAATCATCTTGTCATCCCAAAAAGGCATGCAAAGCTGTTGTAATTCGCTCAACGACACCGTGCATGCGCGATGCACGTCCGGCGGATTGCCCATCGATGTCGGAGAAAATGGCAGGAGTGGAGGGACTCGAACCCACGGCCCTCGGTTTTGGAGACCGATGCTCTACCAACTGAGCTACACTCCTAGCCTGCGGCGGCCCTTAGCCGGCGTTTGGGGGCAGGGCAAGCGGTGCTTTTCGCTGGAGGATCAAATATTCGGTGCCGAGCCGTGGGTGCGGTCCCGGCCCCGGGTGGCGGTGCCGTTGACGCTAATCGCGCAACTGCGTATAGGCGCCGCTGCTCGAAGGAGGATTCTCCGGAAGGCAAGCTTGAACATTGCTGGATGCATTTATGGGCCTGGACGGTGGTGAAAAGCCGGCCGTCGCCCCTTTTTGTATTCCTATGTGCTGTGAAGGCTCCAGCAAAGTAACCCTAGATGAGGTGAAGGCTTCAATGCCCACGATCAACCAGCTGGTCCGCAAGGGCCGCGAACCGCAGAAGGCCAAGTCCAAGGTCCCTGCGATGGAGCAGAACCCGCAGAAGCGCGGCGTCTGCACCCGCGTGTACACGACGACCCCGAAGAAGCCGAACTCGGCTTTGCGCAAGGTGGCCAAGGTCCGCCTGACCAACAGCCGCGAAGTCATCAGCTACATTCCGGGCGAAGGCCACAACCTGCAGGAGCACTCGGTGGTGCTCATCCGCGGCGGCCGTGTGCGCGATCTTCCCGGCGTTCGTTACCACGTCCTGCGCGGCGTGCTCGATACGCAGGGCGTCAAGGATCGTCGTCAGTCCCGCTCCAAGTACGGCGCGAAGCGTCCGAAGTAAGCCGGTCGGGCCCGTGCAAACGGGCATCTGGACCATCCAAGGCTGAAGATTTGTAAGGAAATACGAGAATGGCTCGTCGTCGTCGTCCCGAAAAGCGGGAAATCCTGCCCGATCCCGTATACGGGGATCAGGTCCTGTCGAAGTTCATGAATTCGGTCATGCTGGACGGCAAGAAGTCCGTCGCGGAGCTGATCGTCTACAGCGCACTGGAAACCGTCGAGACCCGCGCCAAGCGCGAGCCGCTGGGCGTGTTCCACGATGCGCTGAACAACATCAAGCCGGGCATCGAGGTCCGGTCGCGCCGCGTCGGCGGTGCGACCTACCAGGTGCCGGTCGAGGTGCGCCCCGAGCGCGCCCAGGCGCTGGCGATCCGCTGGCTGATCTCGGCCGCGCGTGCGCGTTCGGAGAACACCATGTCGGCGCGCCTGTCGGGCGAGCTGATGGACGCCGCGAACAATCGCGGCAATGCGGTCAAGAAGCGCGAGGACACGCACCGCATGGCGGAAGCGAACCGCGCATTCAGCCACTACCGCTGGTAAAACGGTCGGTGCCGGCGGTCTTCCGCTGGTAACGCATGCTACCTATATGAGGGGAGCCGGGCCGACCGGCTCCCCCGCACGCTTGAGGAAGATCGATCATGGCCCGCAGCCATCCGCTCGACAGATATCGCAACATCGGCATCATGGCCCACATCGATGCCGGCAAGACGACCACGACCGAGCGCATTCTTTATTACACCGGCAAGTCCTACAAGATCGGCGAAGTGCATGAAGGCACGGCGACGATGGACTGGATGGAGCAGGAGCAGGAGCGCGGCATCACCATCACGTCGGCCGCGACGACCTGTTTCTGGAGTGCTGACGAGGGCAAGGGCCTCGAGCATCGCATCAACATCATCGACACGCCCGGCCACGTCGACTTCACGATCGAAGTCGAGCGTTCGCTGCGCGTCCTCGACGGTGCGGTCGCGTGCTTCGACGGCGTCGCCGGCGTCGAGCCGCAGTCCGAAACCGTGTGGCGTCAGGCCGACAAGTACGGCGTGCCGCGCATGTGCTTCGTCAACAAGCTCGACCGCACCGGCGCCGACTTCTATTTCTGCGTCAACTCGATCATCGAGCGCCTCGGCGCGCGTCCGGCGGTGCTGTATCTGCCGATCGGCATCGAGGGCGGCTTCAAGGGCCTGGTCGACCTGGTCGAGAACCGCGCGATCATCTGGCTCGAAGAGAGCCTGGGCGCGAAGTTCGTCTATCAGGACATCCCCGAGGACATGGCGGAAAAGGCCGCCAAGTACCGCAGCGACCTGATCGAGATGGCCGTTGAGCAGGATGACGCCCTCATGGAGGCGTATCTGGAAGGCAACGAGCCGTCGGTCGCCGATCTTAAGAAGCTGATCCGCAAGGGTACGCTGGAGATGGCGTTCGTGCCGGTCGTTTGCGGTTCGGCGTTCAAGAACAAGGGTGTTCAGCCGCTGCTCGACGCAGTGGTCGACTATCTGCCGTCGCCGCTCGACGTGCCGGCGATCAAGGGCGTGAAGCTCGACGGCGAAACGCCGGACGAGCGTCCTTCGTCGGACAGCGAGCCGTTCTCGGCGCTGGCGTTCAAGATCATGAACGACCCGTTCGTCGGTACGCTGACCTTCGCACGCATCTATTCGGGCAAGCTCGAATCCGCCTCGACCGTCCAGAACTCGGTCAAGGACAAGAAGGAAAAGGTCGGCCGCATGCTGCTGATGCATGCGAACAGCCGTGAGGACATCCAGGAAGCGTTCGCCGGCGACATCGTCGCGCTGGCGGGCCTGAAGGACACCACCACGGGTGACACGCTGTGTGCGCAGTCGGCGCCGATCATCCTGGAGCGGATGGAGTTCCCCGAGCCCGTGATCGAGCTGTCGGTGGAGCCGAAGACCAAGGCCGACCAGGAGAAGATGGGCGTCGCGCTCAATCGTCTCGCACGCGAGGATCCGTCGTTCCGCGTGTCGTCGGACGCCGAGTCCGGCCAGACCATCATCAAGGGGATGGGCGAGCTCCACCTCGAGATCCTGGTCGACCGCATGAAGCGCGAGTTCAAGGTCGAGGCCAATGTCGGCGCGCCGCAGGTGGCGTACCGCGAATACCTCAAGAAGCCGGTCGACATCGACTACACGCACAAGAAGCAGTCGGGTGGTACCGGCCAGTTCGGCCGCGTGAAGGTGAAGCTGTCGCCGGGCGAGCGCGGCAGCGGCTTCGTCTTCAAGGACGAGATCAAGGGCGGCAATATTCCCAAGGAATATATCCCCGCGATCGAGAAGGGCTTCCGTGAGACGGCGGAAACCGGATCGCTGGTCGGCTTCCCGATCATCGACTTCGAGGTGCTGCTGTATGACGGCGCCTACCACGACGTCGACTCATCGGCGCTGGCGTTCGAAATCTGTGCCCGCGGCGCCATGCGCGAAGCGGCCCAGAAGTCGGGCATCACGCTGCTCGAGCCGGTCATGAAGGTCGAGGTCGTCACCCCGGAGGACTATCTGGGCGACGTCATCGGCGACATGAACAGCCGTCGTGGCCAGATCCAGGGCACCGACACGCGCGGCAACGCGCAGACGGTCGAGGCGATGGTCCCGCTGGCGAACATGTTCGGCTATGTGAACGCGCTCCGCTCGTTCACCCAGGGCCGCGCGCAGTACAGCATGCAGTTCTCGCACTATGACGAAGTTCCGCAGAACGTTGCGGACGAGGTCAAGGCGAAGCTGGCGTAACGGCTCCTGGTGCGGGGGCGGGCGGGCAACCGGAGCGTCCCCCGCGCAGGGCTGGCATTCGTTGCAAACACCCGCTATGTGGCCGCGTTCGCGTGGCCCCGTCGGCGGCACCGAATTCGAATCAGAAGGTAGGAAAATGGCAAAGGCAAAATTCGAGCGGACCAAGCCGCACCTCAACATCGGCACCATCGGCCACGTCGACCACGGCAAGACCTCGCTGACGGCCGCGATCACCAAGGTGCTGGCCGACAACGTCGCGGGCAACGCGGCGGTTGATTTCGCCAACATCGACAAGGCTCCGGAAGAGCGCGAGCGCGGCATCACCATCTCGACCGCGCACGTCGAGTATGAGACGAACTCGCGCCACTATGCGCACGTCGACTGCCCGGGCCACGCCGACTATGTGAAGAACATGATCACCGGCGCGGCGCAGATGGACGGCGCGATCCTGGTCGTGTCGGCTACCGACGGCCCGATGCCGCAGACCCGCGAGCACATCCTGCTCGCCCGTCAGGTCGGCGTGCCGGCGATGGTCGTGTTCATGAACAAGGTTGACCTGGTCGACGACGAGGAAATCCTGGAGCTGGTCGAACTGGAAGTTCGCGAGCTGCTGTCCTCGTACGAGTTCCCTGGCGACGACATCCCCGTCATCAAGGGTTCGGCGACCTGCGCGCTTTCGGGTTCGAACGACAAGTTCGGCAAGGAAGCCGTGCTGGAGCTGATGCAGGCGGTTGACGACTACATCCCGCAGCCGGAGCGTCCGCTGGACAAGCCGTTCATGATGCCGATCGAGGACGTGTTCTCGATCTCGGGTCGTGGTACGGTGGTGACCGGCCGCGTCGAGACCGGTGTGGTCAAGGTCGGTGAGGAAGTCGAGATCGTCGGCATCCACCCGAACGTCCGCAAGACCACCGTCACGGGCGTGGAAATGTTCCGCAAGCTGCTCGACCAGGGCCAGGCTGGCGACAATGTCGGCGCGCTGATCCGCGGCGTGGCTCGCGACGAAGTCGAGCGTGGCCAGGTGCTCTGCAAGCCGGGCTCGATCAAGCCGCACACCGACTTCCAGTCGGAAGTGTACGTGCTGTCGAAGGACGAAGGTGGCCGTCACACGCCGTTCTTCGGCAACTATCGTCCGCAGTTCTACTTCCGTACCACGGACGTGACCGGCACTGTCGAGCTGCCCGAGGGCACCGAGATGGTGATGCCGGGCGACAACGTCGCGCTGGGCATCAAGCTCATCGCGCCGATCGCCATGGACGTCGGCCAGCGCTTCACCATCCGCGAGGGTGGTCGGACCGTCGGCGCCGGTGTCGTCAGCGGCATCAGCAAGTAATCTCCTGACCGAAAGGTCGTGAGAAGGATCGGCCGGCTCCGGACACGGAGCCGGCCTTTTCCTTTTGCAAGGGGTGCAGGACCGGGAACCTTTTCCACGCTGATGCGATGCGAAGAGGGTTGCCACCTTCGGGTGGTCGGGATATAGGCGCCTTTCTTGAGTGAATCGGCCGCTCTGGGAAACCGGAGTGGCCGTTCGCTTTTAGTGAGAGCATCGTCGGTATCGCCGGCGATGCCGCAACAACCAGAGTTCGTTTCGGAGCGTTTCATCGGCTTCATCGCTTGTCCCGGTCACCGATCGGGGTCCGCTTGTCGGGTGGTCGGATAAACCGACGCAAGGGATAGGGTCGAAGCTGCGTTCCCGCTCTTTCGCATCGGTAGGGATCATGGACAGCAATATCCGCATTCGTCTGAAGGCGTTCGACCATCGCGTGCTCGATCAGGCGACCGGCGACATCGCCGACACCGCACGCCGTACCGGCGCGCTCATCCGCGGTCCGATCCCGCTTCCCACGCGCATCGAGAAGTTCACGGTCAACCGTGGCCCGCACGTCGACAAGAAGTCGCGCGAGCAGTTCGAGGTGCGTACCTACAAGCGGATGCTCGATATCGTGCAGCCGACCCCGCAGACCGTTGACGCGCTGATGAAGCTCGATCTCGCTGCGGGTGTTGATGTTGAGATCAAGCTGGCGTAAAGCGCCCGCTTCCTGCGGTTGACGTTCTCGTCCCGCGGGCCTTTCGCGTATTCCGGGGTTCGCCCTGATCTGCGCGGTACAAGGGATACCGCCCGGCGGTTCGGCTTCGGCCGAAAGGGTGCCGGGGACAGCGTCCCCCGTCTGATCGGCCATGCGCCGATCGCCAGCCCGGGACGGGGGCTCGTTTCGATTTATCCGGGCTGGATATGCCCCCCTTGAATGGTTCTTGGGGGCCTCTGTCGAGGAAGGAACAGGATCATGCGTACCGGCGTGATCGCGAAGAAGATGGGGATGACCCGCCTGTTCCAGGACGATGGTCGGCACGTGCCGGTTACCGTTCTGGCGCTTGAAGGCGTACAGGTCGTCGCCCGCCGCGAGATGGATCGTGACGGCTACACTGCCGTCCAGCTTGGTGCAGGTGTCGCCAAGGCTAAGAATGTCGCCAAGCCGCAGCGCGGCCATTTCGGCAAGGCCGAAGTGGAGCCCAAG
Source organism: Sphingomonas sp. GM_Shp_2 (assembly GCF_026540875.1). Classification (NCBI taxonomy): domain Bacteria; kingdom Pseudomonadati; phylum Pseudomonadota; class Alphaproteobacteria; order Sphingomonadales; family Sphingomonadaceae; genus Sphingomonas; species Sphingomonas sp. GM_Shp_2. The sequence goes on along the minus strand of NZ_JALNUQ010000016.1, from coordinate 40,227 downwards.
GCTATCGTTGCCGAGTTCCGCGTGAACGAGGACGGTCTGCTCGACGTGGGCGCCGAGATCGGTGCCGACCACTTCGTTGCCGGCCAGATGGTCGACATCCAGGGTCGTACGCAGGGCAAGGGCTTTGCCGGTGCGATGAAGCGCTGGAACTTCGGCGGTCTGCGCGCCACGCACGGCGTGTCCGTCTCGCACCGTTCGCATGGTTCTACCGGTAATCGCCAGGATCCGGGTCGCGTCTTCAAGAACAAGAAGATGGCCGGCCACATGGGCGACAAGAACCGCACGCAGCAGAACCTGGAAATCGTGTCGACCGACGTCGAGCGCGGCCTGATCTTCGTCAAGGGCTCGGTGCCCGGATCGAAGGGTGGCTGGCTGATCGTCAAGGACGCGGTGAAGGTTGCGCGCCATGCGGACGCCCCGTTCCCGGCCGCGCTGAAGAGCGTTGCCGCCAACAATACCGCTTCTGCCGAGCCCGCTCCGGAAGCCACCGATGGCCAGGAGGGCTAAGTCGTGAAGGTCAAGGTTTCATCCTTTGCCGGCACCGACGCCGCGGACATCGAGCTCAACGACGAGGTCTTCGGCCTCGATCCGCGTGCCGACATCCTGCACCGCGTCGTGACCTGGCAGCTTGAGAAGCGTCGCGCCACTGCGCGCGGCACCCGCGAGCGTGCGGACGTCGCCCGTTCGGGCAAGAAGCTCGGTCGCCAGAAGGGCGGCGGTGTGGCACGTCACGGCGATCGCCGCGCTCCCGTCTTCATCGGCGGTGGTAAGGCTCACGGTGCCCGTGTTCGCGACTTCGATCCGTCGCTTAACAAGAAGATCCGCGCGCTGGGCCTGAAGATGGCGCTGTCGAGCCACGCAAAGGCCGGCTCGCTGGTCGTGATGGACTCGCTGTCGGTCGAGGGCAACAAGACGAAGACGCTGATCGGCGACATCGCCAAGCTCGGCTTCGGCAAGTCCGCGCTGGTCATCGATGGCGATGCCGTCGAGACGTCGTTCGCGCTGGCCGCAGGCAACCTGAAGGACATCAACGTCCTCCCGGCCGCCGGCGCCAATGTCTACGACATCCTGAAGCATGACACGCTGGTGCTGACGCGCGCTGCTGTCGAGAAGCTGGAGGCCCGTTTCCATGGCTAAGCAGCAGAAGGCGATCGACAACCGTCATTACGACGTGATCGTCGCGCCGCACATCACCGAGAAGGCGACGCTGCTCTCCGAGCACAACGCCGTCGTGTTCAAGGTCGCCGGTGACGCGACCAAGCCGCAGATCAAGGCTGCCGTCGAGGCTCTCTTCGACGTCACCGTGACGGGCGTGAACACGATCGTCCAGAAGGGCAAGACCAAGAAGTGGAAGGGCGCTCCGTACCAGCGCTCCGACATGAAGAAGGCGATCGTGACGCTGAAGGACGGCCAGTCCATCGACGTGACGACGGGGGTCCAGGGCTAATGGCACTCAAGCAATATAATCCGACGAGCCCGGCCCGCCGCGGCCTGATCCTCGTCGACCGTTCGGCGCTCTGGAAGGGCGCGCCGGTAAAGTCGCTGACCGAAGGCAAGCGCAAGACCGGTGGCCGCAACAACAAGGGCCATGTGACGTCGCGCGGCATCGCGGGCGGTCACAAGCAGCGCTATCGCTATGTCGACTTCAAGCGCCGCCGCTGGGACGTTGAGGGCACCGTGGAGCGGATCGAATATGATCCCAACCGCACCGCCTTCATCGCGCTGGTCAATTATGGCACCGACGAGGCTGGCAAGGCCGATGTCGCGTACATCATCGCGCCGCAGCGCCTGGGCGTGGGCGACAAGGTGATCGCCGGCAAGAAGACCGACGTGAAGCCAGGCAACGCGATGGAGCTGGGCCAGATGCCCGTCGGCACCATCGTCCACAACGTGGAGATGAAGCCGGGCAAGGGTGGCCAGATCGCCCGTTCGGCCGGCACGTACGTGCAGGTCGTTGGCCGTGACCGCGGCATGGTTATCGTCCGACTGAACTCGGGCGAGCAGCGCTACATCCGTGGCGAGTGCATGGCGACGGTGGGCGCGGTGTCGAACCCCGACAACGCCAACCAGAACCTGGCGAAGGCGGGGCGTAACCGCTGGCTCGGCCGCCGCCCGCTGACGCGCGGTGTTGCGAAGAACCCGGTCGACCACCCGCACGGCGGTGGTGAAGGCCGGACCTCGGGCGGCCGTCACCCGGTAACCCCGTGGGGCAAGCCGACCAAGGGTGCGCGCACCCGGCACAACAAGGCGACGGACAAGATGATCATCCGTAGCCGTCACGCGAAGAAGAAGGGCTAAGCGATGGCTCGTTCCGTATGGAAGGGTCCTTTCGTGGACCTCCACCTCCTGAAGAAGGCCGAGACCGCGCAGGACGCGTCCGGCCGCTCGGGTCCGATCAAGACCTGGTCGCGCCGCTCGACGATCCTCCCGTCGTTCGTCGGCCTGACCTTCAATGTCTATAACGGCCGCAAGTTCGTTCCCGTCTCGGTGAACGAGGACATGGTCGGCATGAAGCTCGGCGAGTTTGCGCCCACGCGCTACTTCCCCGGTCACGCTGCCGACAAGAAGGGTAAGCGCTGATGTCGAAGCCCGCATCCCCCCGCAAGGTCGGCGAGAAGGAAGCTCTGTCGGTCGGCACGCAGATCCGTGGTTCGGCGCAGAAGCTGAACCTGGTCGCGGGCCTGATCCGTGGCCGCAAGGCCGGTGACGCGCTGAACATCCTGACCTTCTCGAAGAAGGCCATGGCGGTCGACGCGCGCAAGGTGCTGGCGTCCGCCATCGCCAATGCCGAGAACAACCACAACCTCGACGTCGACGCGCTCGTCGTCGCCGAGGCGTCGGTTGGCAAGTCGATCACCATGAAGCGCTTCGCGACCCGCGGCCGTGGCAAGTCCACCCGCATCCTGAAGCCGTTCAGCCGTCTGCGCATCGTCGTGCGCGAGCAGGAAGAAGCCTAATGGGTCATAAGAGCAACCCGATCGGTCTGCGCCTGCAGATCAACCGCACCTGGGACAGCCGCTGGTTCGCGGAAGGCCAGGACTATGGTCGCCTGCTGCTGGAGGATCTGAAGATCCGCCAGTACATCATGAAGACGCTGCCCCAGGCCGCGATCTCCAAGGTGGTGATCGAGCGTCCGGCCAAGCTGTGCCGCATCTCGATCTTTGCGGCACGCCCCGGCGTGATCATCGGCAAGAAGGGCTCGGACATCGAGAAGCTGCGCAAGCAGATCGGCTCGATGACCTCGTCCGACGTGTCGCTGAACATCGTCGAGATCCGCAAGCCAGAGATCGACGCCAAGCTCGTTGCGCAGGGCATCGCCGATCAGCTGGAACGCCGTATCGCGTTCCGCCGTGCGATGAAGCGCGCGGTGCAGTCGGCGATGCGCCTGGGTGCCGACGGCATCCGCGTCGCCTGCGGCGGTCGTCTCGGCGGTGCGGAAATCGCCCGCTCCGAGAGCTACCGCGAGGGTCGCGTGCCGCTTCACACGCTGCGCGCGAACATGGACTATGCCGAGGCGCAGGCACACACCGCTTACGGTGTGTGCGGCGTCAAGGTCTGGGTGTTCAAGGGCGAGATCCTGGGTCACGACCCGATGGCGCAGGACCGGCTGATGATGGAGGCTCAGACCTCCGGCGTCCGTCCGGCCCGCGACGATCGTCGCTAAGGAATAGATGAGATGCTGCAACCGAAGCGCACCAAATTCCGCAAGGCCTTCAAGGGCCGCATTCACGGCGACGCCAAGGGTGGCACGAGCCTGAACTTCGGCGCCTATGGTCTGAAGGCCATGGAGCCGGAGCGGATCACCGCCCGTCAGATCGAGGCGGCTCGCCGCGCGATCACCCGTCACATCAAGCGCCAAGGGCGTTTGTGGATCCGTATCTTCCCGGATGTGCCGGTTTCGTCGAAGCCCGCCGAAGTCCGCATGGGATCGGGTAAGGGTTCGCCCGAGTTCTGGGCGGCCCGCGTCAAGCCCGGCCGGATCCTGTTCGAGCTGGACGGCGTCGAAGGCAAGATCGCAGCGGAGGCTTTCGAGCGCGCCGCGATGAAGCTGCCGATCAAGACCAAGGTCGTTGCCCGTCTGGGCGACACCTCGCACCTCGGAGGCGAGTAATGGCCAAGACCGACTATAACGCGCAGAGCGACGACCAGCTCGTCGAGGCGCTGGGCAACCTGAAGCGCGAGCAGTTCAACCTGCGCTTCCAGGCGGCGACCAGCCAGCTGGAGAAGTCCAGCCGCGTGAAGGAAGTCCGTCGCGACATCGCGCGGATCAAGACCCTGCAGGCGCAGCGCAACGCTGCGGCTGCCAAGTAAGGACCGAGACACATGCCGAAGCGCGTGCTGACCGGGGTGATCGTCTCGGACAAGACCGACAAGACGGTTGTTGTCAACGTAGAGCGGAAGGTTCGCCATCCGCTGTACGGCAAGATCATCCGTCGGTCGAAGAAGTATCATGCCCATGACGAGGGCAACGAGTTCAAGGCCGGTGAGACGGTGCGCATCGAAGAGACCGCGCCGATCTCGAAGCTGAAGACCTGGAAGGTGATCGAGCGGGTGAACACCCACGCGACGCCGGAGCGGGCCTCGGCAGAGGGCTGATACGGAACGCCGCCGCCCTGGTTTCGACCGGGCGGCGTTTTCCGTGAAATGGGCAAGGGGCCTTGCGTTCCTTGCCAGGGGCGGCTAGGTGGCCGCTCCCCCTGGTGCGGCTTCGCTGCGCCGGGGGTCGTTTTTTAAAGGCGGGGTAGGGTCGGAATCCACCCCAAGAGAGAAGGAAGCAGGATCCATGATCCAGATGCAATCCAATCTCGACGTCGCTGACAACAGCGGCGCGAAGCGGGTACAGTGCATCAAGGTGCTTGGCGGTTCCAAGCGCCGTACTGCAGGCGTGGGCGACATCATCGTCGTCAGCGTCAAGGAAGCGCAGCCGCGTGGCCGCGTGAAGAAGGGCGACGTGCATCGTGCGGTCATCGTGCGCACCGCCAAGGACATCCGCCGTGCAGACGGTTCGGTGATCCGTTTCGACGGCAACGCCGCGGTTCTGGTCAACAAGAACGAGGAGCCGATCGGCACCCGTATCTTTGGCCCGGTCGTGCGTGAACTTCGTGGCAAGAAGCACATGAAGATCATCTCGCTGGCTCCGGAGGTTCTGTAATGGCCGCCGCAAAGATCAAGAAGGGCGACCGCGTGATCGTCCTGTCCGGCAAGGACAAGGGCAAGACCGGCACCGTGACCGTCTCGATGCCCAAGGACGCCAAGGTCGTGGTCGAGGGCGTCAACGTCGCGACCCGCCACCGCAAGCCCAGCCAGGCAAACCCGCAGGGTGGCCTGGAGCGCATCGAAGCCCCGCTTCACATCTCGAAGGTCGCGCATGTGACCGCCGACGGCAAGCCGACCCGCGTTCGCTTCGAAACGCAGGATGGCAAGAAGGTCCGCGTGGCCGTCAAGACCGGAGACAAGATCGATGGCTGATTACAAGCCCCGGATGAAGGCGATCTACGAGGATCGCATCGTCGCCGCCATGGTCGAGAAGTTCGGCTACAAGAACGTCAACGAGATCCCGCGGCTCGACAAGATCGTGCTGAACATGGGCGTTGGCGAGGCGACGCAGGACAAGAAGCGCGTCGATCAGGCCGCGTCCGAGATGGAGCTGATCGCCGGTCAGAAGCCGGTCATCACCAAGGCGAAGAAGTCGATCGCGCAGTTCAAGCTGCGTGAAGGCATGCCGATCGGCGTCAAGGTGACGCTGCGTCGCGAGCGCATGTACGAGTTCCTGGACCGCTTCATCACGATCGCGCTGCCCCGCGTCCGCGACTTCCGCGGCCTGAACCCGAAGAGCTTCGATGGCCGCGGCAACTATGCCTGCGGCATCAAGGAGCAGATCGTGTTCCCGGAAATCAACTATGACCGCATCGACAAGGTGCGCGGCATGGATGTGATCGTGACGACGACGGCGAAGACCGACGACGAGGCGCGCGAGCTGCTCCGTCTGTTCGGCTTCCCGTTCCCGCAGGAAGAGACCGCCGAGGAAAAGCAGGCGGCATAATCCCAAACCCCTCCTGCCTTCGGGCGGGAGGGGATCAGTAGAGAGAAGAGCTTAAGTCCATGGCGAAACTGAGTTCAGTCAACAAGAACGAGCGGCGCCGCGCCCTCGTCAAGAAGTATGCGGGCAAGTACGCGAAGCTGAAGGCCGTCGCGAACGACACCAGTCTCGACGAAACCGAGCGCCTGATCGCGCGCCTGAAGATGGCCGAGATCCCCCGCAACGGCAATCCGACCCGCATCCGCAACCGTTGCGAGATCACCGGTCGCCCGCGTGCATATTACCGCAAGTTCCGTCTCGCTCGCGTCATGCTGCGTGATCTCGCCAACAAGGGCATGATCCCCGGCGTCACCAAGTCGAGCTGGTAAGGACCTAGAGATGGCAGTGACCGATCCCCTGGGTGACCTGCTCACCCGCATCCGCAACGGCCAGCGTGCGAAGAAGGACTCCGTCCTCTCGCCGGCGTCGAAGCTGCGCGTCCGCGTGCTCGACGTTTTGCAGCGCGAAGGCTATATCCGTGGCTACAGCGAAGAGCAGATGGGCCCCGCGGCCGGCATCCGCATCGAGCTGAAGTATTTCGAGGGCCAGCCCGCGATCAAGCATATCGCGCGCGTCTCGAAGCCCGGCCGCCGTATCTATTCGGGCGCGCAGGAGCTTCCGCGCGTTCGCAACGGCTTGGGCATCACCATCGTGTCGACGCCGCGTGGCGTTCTGTCCGACGCCGAGGCGCGCGAGCAGAATGCCGGTGGCGAAGTGCTGGCGGAGGTGTTCTGATGAGCCGCATCGGTAAGAAGTCCGTCCCGGTTCCGGCCGGCGTGACGGCGAACATCGAGGGCCGCACCCTCAGCGTGAAGGGGCCCAAGGGCACCCTGACGCTCCCGCTCGCCGACGAGATCACCTATGACGTCCAGCAGGACGGCATCTCGGTGCAGCCGGCGAACGACACCAAGCGCGCTCGCGCCTTCTGGGGCATGCAGCGTACGCTGGTGCAGAACCTGGTGACCGGCGTGACCACCGGCTTCTCGAAGAAGCTGCTGATCACGGGCGTCGGCTACCGTGCCGCGGCACAGGGCAAGACCCTGAAGCTGCAGCTCGGCTACAGCCACGACGTCAACATCGACGTGCCGGAAGGCCTGGAGGTGAAGACGCCCGACAACACCACCGTCGAGATTAGCGGTGCGGACAAGCAGAAGGTCGGCCAGCTGGCCGCCGAGATCCGCCGCTGGCGCAAGCCGGAGCCGTACAAGGGCAAGGGCATCAAGTACGACGGCGAGTTCATCTTCCGCAAGGAAGGGAAGAAGAAGTAATGACCAAGGGTCTCTCTCTTTTCGAGAAGCGCCGTCGGCGCAACCGTACCGCGCTCAAGGCGCGCTCGGGCGGTCGTCCACGCCTGTCGGTGCACCGTTCGGGCAAGCACATCTATGCGCAGGTGATCGACGACGAGGCGGGTCGTACCGTCGCATCGGCCTCCACGCTGGAGAAGGGCGCGCGCGATACGTCGGGCGCCAACGTTGCAGCGGCAACCGAGGTCGGCAAGCGCGTCGCGGAAGCAGCCAAGGCTGCCGGCGTGACGCAGGTCGTCTTCGATCGTGGCGGCTTCCTCTTCCATGGCCGCGTCAAGGCACTGGCCGAGGCCGCGCGTGAAGCCGGATTGGAGTTCTAAGAATGGCTGACGAGAACAACCAGCCGCAGGTTGCGGCGGGCGCCGAGGGCGGTTCGCAGGACGCACCGCAGAATGGCGGCCAGAACGCCGGCGGCTACAACGCCGGTGGCCAGGGCGGCTTCGGCGGCCAGGGCGGTCGTGGCCCGCGCGGTGGCGGCGGTGGCCGTGGCCGTGGTGGTCCGGGCGGTGGCGATCGTGGTCGTGGCGGCCGTGACGGCAACCGCGGCCGTCGTGACGATCGTCGCGGCGCCGAGGACCAGGGCGAGGAGCTGATCGAGAAGCTCGTCCACATCAACCGCGTCTCGAAGACCGTGAAGGGCGGCAAGCGCTTCGGCTTTGCGGCACTGGTCGTCGTGGGCGACGGCAAGGGTCGCACGGGCTTCGGTCACGGCAAGGCGCGCGAAGTGCCGGAAGCCATCTCCAAGGCGACCGCGGCGGCCAAGAAGGCCATGATCCGTGTTCCGCTGAAGGATGGCCGTACGCTGCACCATGATGGCAACGGCCATTTCGGTGCGGGTCGTGTGACCGTGCGTTCCGCGCCGCAGGGCACGGGCATCATCGCGGGTGGCCCGATGCGCGCCATCTTCGAGAGCCTGGGCGTCGCCGATGTGGTGACCAAGTCGGTCGGCACGTCCAACCCGTACAACATGATCCGTGCTACCTTTGAGGCGCTTGGCGAACAGACCAGCCCGAAGTCGGTGGCGCAGCGTCGTGGCAAGAAGATCGCCGACCTGCTCGGCCGCGGTGGGTCGCAGACCGCCGAGGCTGATGCCGCGGCCGTCACGGAGTAATCCGACATGGCTACCATCAAGATCAAGCAGACCGGTTCGCCGATCCGCCGGACCAAGGATCAGCGCGCGACGCTGATTGGTCTGGGCCTCAACAAGATGCACCGGGTGTCGGAGCTGGAAGACAGCCCCGAAGTCCGCGGAATGATCCGTAAGGTGCAGCACATGGTGGAAGTGCAGGGCTGAGCCCTTTCACTTCACCGGTGACAAACACGGGGAAGGGGGCTAAGCGGCCCCCTTCCTTTTATCCGTTCCCGACGTGGGAACAGCGCGCAAAAAGCGAAAGCGAGTGCATATCATGAAGCTGAACCAACTTTCCGACAACGCAGGTGCCCGCAAGTCCAAGATCCGCGTCGGTCGCGGCATCGGATCGGGCAAGGGCAAGACCGCCGGCCGCGGCCAGAAGGGGCAGAAGAGCCGTGAGGGCGTGTCCATCGCGGGCTTCGAGGGCGGTCAGATGCCGCTCCACATGCGTCTGCCGAAGCGTGGCTTCAACAACATCTTCGCCAAGGATTATGCCGAGGTGAACCTGGGTGCGATCCAGAAGGCGGTGGATGCCGGCAAGCTGGATGCCAACGGCACCATCGACCATGCTGCGCTCAAGGCGGCAAACCTTGCCCGCGGTGGCAAGGACGGCGTCCGTCTGCTCGCCAAGGGTGAGCTGACCACGAAGCTGTCCTTCCTGGTCGCGGGCGTATCGGGCAGCGCCCGCGAAGCGGTCGAAAAGGCCGGCGGCGCGGTGGAAGTTATCAAGGTGGTGCCTGCCGCCGAGAAGGCGGCCGCCAAGAAGGGCACCGTCAAGGCTGCCCGCAAGGCCAAGTAAGGCGCTGTTGCCCCGGTGCCACGCCGGGGCATTCAGTGTCGGGCCGTCGCATCCGGGTTGTCGCGCTTTGGCCGGCAACCATTAGACAAGGCGGCTCGGCTGCCTATATGAGCGGCGGGGCGGGTCAAAACGCATCCCGCCGCTTTTCGTTTCCAGGATAAACGCAGCTTATGGCATCCGCAGCCGACCAGATGGCGCAAAGCATCAGCCTGGCGAAATTCGCCAAGGCCACCGACCTCAAGAAGCGGCTGTGGTTCACGATCGGCGTGCTGATCGTCTTCCGCCTGCTCAGCTATGTTCCGCTCCCGGGCGTCGACCCGACCGCGCTGGGCATCCTCAGCCAGCGCACCAGCGGTGGCGTGCTCGATTTCTTCAACACCTTCTCCGGCGGTTCGCTGAGCCGCATGTCGCTGATCGCGCTGGGCGTGATGCCGTACATCACCGCCTCGATCGTGGTGCAGCTCGCGACCTCGCTCAGCCCGCAGCTTGCCGCGATCAAGAAGGAAGGTGAGAGCGGTCGCAAGAAGCTGAACCAGTATACACGTTACGGCACCGTGTTACTGACGGCGATCCAGGGCTATTTCATCGCTGTCGGTCTGGAGGCGCTGGGCGCCAATTCCGGTGTGCAGGCGGTGATCGAACCGGGCTTCACCTTCCGCATCGCTGCGGTCGTGTCGCTGATCGGTGGTACGATGTTCCTGATGTGGCTGGGTGAGCAGATCACCAGCCGCGGCATCGGCAACGGCGTGTCGCTGATCATCATGGCCGGCATCGTCGCCCATCTTCCGACCACGCTGATCAATCTGCTGGAGGGTGGCCGCTCGGGCAGCATCGATCCGCTGCGCCTGATCGGTATCATCGTGGCGGTGATCGTGCTGATCCTGTTCATCTGCTTCATGGAACGGGCACAGCGTCGCATCCTGATCCAATATCCCAAGCGCGCGACGCAGCGCGGCATGCAGGCCGACCGCAGCCACCTGCCGCTGAAGCTGAATACCGCGGGCGTGATCCCTCCGATCTTCGCGTCGTCGCTGCTGCTGATGCCGCTGACCATCTCGCAATTTGCGGGGCAGCGCGTGGCGGGTGAGAGTGCCTGGGGCGATTTCATCATCAGCCTGAACCAGTATCTGCAGCACGGCTCGCCCGTTTACATGCTGCTATACGGCGCCGGTATCATCTTCTTCTCGTTCTTCTACACCGCGGTCGTGTTCAATCCGGAAGAAACCGCGGACAATCTGAAGCGCTACGGTGGGTTCATTCCCGGCATCCGTCCGGGCAAAAACACCGAGACCTATCTGGATTACGTGCTCACCCGGATTACCGTGATCGGCGCGGCCTATCTGACGATCATCTGCCTGTTGCCAGAATATCTCGTCTCCGCGTTGCAGATTCCGTTCTATCTGGGCGGCACGAGCCTGCTGATCGTGGTCAACGTGACGATGGATACCGTGACGCAGATCCAGAGCCACTTGCTGGCGCATCAATATGGCGATCTGATCAAGAAGGCGAAGCTGAAGGGCGGGCGTCTCCGCTGAGGCGGCGTCGGCCAGCATAATCGGAAGGGGAAGACGCGCGTGAACATCATCCTGTTGGGGCCGCCGGGGGCGGGCAAGGGGACGCAGGCGCAGCGGTTGGTTGCGGAGCGGGGCATGGTGCAGTTGTCGACGGGGGACATGCTGCGGGCCGCGGTAAAGGCCGGTACGCCGGTCGGTCTGCAGGCCAAGGCGGTCATGGATGCGGGCGAACTGGTGTCGGATGCGATCGTCTCCGCGCTGATCGGCGAGCGGCTGGACGAGGCGGACGCCACGGGCGGGGCGATCTTCGACGGATATCCGCGGACCGCGGCGCAGGCAGAGGCGCTGGACCTGCTGCTCGACGAGCGCGGACGTGCGCTCGACTATGTGATCGAGCTTGAGGTGGACGAGGATGCGCTGGTCGAGCGGATCACCGGCCGCTTCACATGCGCCAATTGCGGCACCGGATATCACGACAGCTTCAAGCCGACCGCGGTCGCGGGCGTGTGCGATGTCTGCGGCGCAACCGAGTTCAAGCGCCGCCCCGACGACAATGCCGAAACGGTGCGCACGCGAATGGCCGAATATCGTGCCAAGACCGCGCCGATCCTGCCGATCTACGAAGCACGCGGGCTGGTGCGGCGTGTCGACGGCATGGCGGACATGGCAGAGGTCGGTCGGGCGGTGAGTGCGATCCTCGACGGCAACTGACCGACGTCGCAACATGACGTAAAGTTCATGTGCCTGTCAGGATCAAATGGTTCGCGGCAGCGTATAGGGGATGCATCGGCGCCCGAACTCCCGGGGGCGCCGCCGGGGCCGGCGGAAGGGGTCTTCCGTCGGCCTTTCGCTTGCCGATGAGGTGCGGGCGCACGCGATCCTGTCTCCATGCCCCCCATTAGCGGTTTGGCAACCGGCGTTGACCAGAAGGGAGGGATGCACACCATCACCTTCCGCCACGATATCAATTTGTTGGATATCGCCTGGATGGGACAGTTCACACGCGACAGCGCCGCCGATTATGCCCGCGAGGTGCTTCAACGCTTCGCCGCGGAACGCTTCAAGCCGGGCTATCTCCTGCGCATGGACATGACGGCCAGCCCGGTGCAATCCCAAGTCGGCGCGTCGGTGATCCATGAGCAGCTTCGCGGCTTTCCCCGTGCCAGCGCCATCGCGATCGTGACGCCGAGCGCCATCACCCGCATGCAGGTCCGCCGGCTGATGACCCAGCCCTATTTGCAGGTGTTCGATACAGCGGAGCCTGCGCTCGAGTGGCTTTTGGCAGGCGATGGCGCCCGGACTTCGCCAGGCATATCGTCAGGCGTGGCAGGCACTCTATAGGCGAGGGATGGATACCCTGTCCCTGTTCGGCCTGGTCGCCGTTTCGTTCACCCTGATCTGCTATGCGATGGAAAGCGGGGCGCACTGGTGGACCCTCGGCTTCGTTCTGGGATGCCTCGCCGGGTCGGCCTACGGTTTTCTGCAAGGCGCATGGCCATTCGGCGTGGTCGAGCTGTTCTGGGCGGCGGTTTCGTTCCAGCGATGGCTGCGTCTGCGACGAATGCGGGAACCTCTCGCTTGACAGAGTGTTGCGAGGCGCCTAACTGACCGTCCTTCCACTGTACCATGGTTTCGGCGCCGCTTTGCGCGTGCGTCGCGATCGTGCGTGGTGGAGCCAACGCGTCGAGATGGGGTGTGCGCTGCCATGCCATGCCCCGTGGAGCTAGGAGAATATATTCCATGGCACGTATCGCGGGTGTCAATATCCCGACCAACAAGCGCGTGGTGATCGCGCTGACCTACATCCACGGCATCGGTCCGGCCAAGGCCAAGGAAATCACGGCCAAGCTGAACATCGCGGCCGACCGCCGCGTCCAGGACCTGTCGGACCAGGAAGTCCTGCAGATCCGTGAGACGATCGACGCCGACCACACTGTCGAGGGTGATCTTCGTCGCGAAACCGCGATGAACATCAAGCGCCTGATGGACCTGGCCTGCTATCGCGGCCTGCGCCACCGCAAGGGCCTGCCGGTCCGCGGCCAGCGCACGCACACCAACGCGCGCACCCGCAAGGGCAAGGCTAAGCCGATCGCGGGCAAGAAGAAGTAAGAACAGTCCCGGGGACTGTTTTCATTCTTCTCCGCCGGAGGCCGGTACGAGGCGGATAGCCTCCCGGCCACCGTACCACGAGACAAGGTCAGGATTTCATCAATGGCACAAGCACCGCAGCGTCTTCGCCGTCGCGAGCGCAAGAACATTACCGCCGGCGTCGCGCACGTGAACGCCAGCTTCAACAACACCATGATCACGATCACCGACGCGCAGGGCAATGCCATTGCATGGTCGTCGGCCGGCATGATGGGCTTCAAGGGTTCGCGCAAGTCGACCCCGTATGCCGCCCAGGTCGCCGCCGAGGATGCCGGCAAGAAGGCTGCCGAGCACGGTGTCCGCACCCTCGAAGTCGAGGTCAAGGGTCCGGGTTCGGGCCGCGAGTCGGCGCTGCGCGCGCTGCAGGCGGTCGGTTTCCAGATCACCTCGATCCGCGACGTGACCTCGATCCCGCACAACGGCGTCCGTCCGTCCAAGCGCCGTCGCGTCTGATGGCCCACATGGCCGGCTGACGAGCCGGCCGTGCTTTTTCTTGGCTGGAACCGTCCCCGTTCCGGCCCCCAACGCAGGGGAACCCCGTGTCTGTCAATGCAAAGAACTGGCAGGAACTGAAGAAGCCCAACGCGCTCGAAAAGAAGGGCGGCGATGGCAAGCGCAAGGCGACGTTCGTCGCCGAACCGCTGGAGCGTGGCTTCGGCCTGACGCTCGGCAATGCGCTGCGTCGCGTGCTCCTGTCGTCGCTCCAGGGCGCGGCGGTCACCTCCATCAAGATCGAGAACGTGCTGCACGAGTTCTCGAGCCTCGCGGGTGTCCGTGAGGACGTGACCGACATCGTGCTGAACGTGAAGCAGATTGCGATCCGCATGCAGGGCGAAGGCCCGAAGCGGCTCCAGCTTTCCGCCACCGGTCCGGCCGAGGTGAAGGCAGGCGACATCGCAGTGTCGGGCGACATCGAGGTCATGAACAAGGACCTGGTGATCTGCCATCTCGACGAAGGCGCCACGCTCAACATGGAGCTGACCGCCGACATCGGTAAGGGCTATGTTCCGGCAAACGCCAATCGCCCTGCGGATGCGCCGATCGGCCTGATCCCGGTCGATGCGCTCTACTCGCCGGTGCGCCAGGTGTCGTACAAGGTCGACCCGACCCGCGTCGGGCAGGACCTCGACTATGACAAGCTGACGCTGACGATCGAAACCGATGGCACGGTGACCCCGGAAGACGCGGTGGCCTATGCCGGCCGCATCCTTCAGGACCAGCTTGCGCTGTTCGTCCACTTCGACGACTCCTCGGTCACGCGTGCTGCGCCCGTCGGCCAGGCCGCCGTGCCGGTCGCAGGGGCGGAGCCGCAGAGCGACACGCAGCAGATCAACCGCTACCTCCTCAAGAAGGTGGACGAGTTGGAGCTGTCGGTCCGTTCGGCGAACTGCCTGAAGAACGACAACATCATCTATATCGGCGATCTGGTCGGCAAGACCGAAGCCGAGATGCTGCGTACCCCGAACTTCGGCCGCAAGTCCCTGAACGAGATCAAGGAAGTGCTGTCGTCCATGGGCCTGCGCCTTGGCATGGAAATCCCCGGCTGGCCGCCCGAGAACATCGAGGAAATGGCCAAGAAGCTGGAACAGGAGATCATGGGCTGACGCACACCGGTGCAGCGTTGCTGCACCGGAGACGCGGCAGGCCCGGCCGGCGGGTTGGCGACGAGCCGACCCGTTCGATGTCACGACGCGGGCTCGCCGCGGCGACTTAGCCGGTCAAACCGGTTTCCTCCGTCCATCGCGGACGGGGAGGATCAAGACAGGCAAAGGGTGGCCGCCTCAAGTGTCACCGGGTCTGGGGTTTTCCGTAAGACGGCCCCTTAACGAACAAAGGAATTGAACATGCGTCATCGCGTAGGCGGTCGTAAGCTGCAGCGTACCTCGGCTCATCGTACGGCCCTGTTCCGCAACATGTCGGCCGCGCTGATCAAGCACGAGCAGATCACCACCACGCTCGCCAAGGCGAAGGAGCTTCGCCCCTATGTCGAGAAGCTGGTGACGCTGGGCAAGAAGGGTGGCCTGTCCAACCGCCGTCTGGCGCATGCCCGTCTGCTGGACGACGTGCAACTCGTGAAGCTGTTCGACGTGCTGGCGACCCGCTACGCCGATCGCGCCGGCGGTTATACCCGCATCATCAAGGCCGGTATCCGGGCGTCGGACGCGGCACCGATGGCGATCATCGAGTTCGTCGACCGTGACGTGTCCGCCAAGGGCCAGGATTCGGGTCCGGTGCAGACCGAAGAGGATTTCGACGAGGCCGCCTGAGCCCGTCGGGACATCGTCCAAACCGATCGAACGGCCGCCCCCTCACCGGGGCGGCCGTTTTCGTTTCGCGGGCGGTTCATCGTGTCGAAAGCACGACCGGACCAACATGGCGCGATCGAACCTGACGGGAGACGGGTGATGCGCAAGGCCGCGCTGGGGGTAGCTTTGGGGGCATGGAGCGTGACGGGCGCGGCCGCCATGCAGGAGGCCGTTCCTCCCCCCGGCAAGGCCGCTACTGATACCGGCATGTCCGCGCCGGGCCGCGCCTGCCCCCTGCCGACCGGCACATCCTGCGAGAGCGTCGCCGCCAGGAAAGGCGCGAGGCGCGCACCGGCGGCATCGTGATCGGCGCGCTGCTGGCGGTGGGTATCCTCGCGTTACGCGGCAAGACGCGCGGGAGCGATGTTACCGAAGAGCTGGTCGCGCAGAACGGGGACGGCGCGGCAATGATCCCCGAGGCCGCCACGCCGCCGATGCGGGTGGACACGGATGCCGACGCCGCGGTGCAGGCCTGTGCCGGTTCGGTGGAAGGCGAAGCGCGGCAAGTTTCGCCCTTGGCGCAGGTGGGGCAGATCCAGACGGTCGAGCCGCATGGCGACGGCTATGCGATCCGTGGCGACGTGCTGGTGCGTGCCAGCTACCGCGATGCCGGGGATCTGCGCGGCTTTCGCTGTACGGTCGAGTCGCAGGCGGTACGCAGCGTCGTGATCGATGATCCGCAACGGCCACCGGCACGGTAGCATTTCGCGTCCGACGTCGCTATCGGACCGCCATGGAGCACCCCGACAGCATCCTCATCGTCGATTTCGGCAGCCAGGTCACCCAGCTCATCGCGCGCCGCGTGCGCGAGGCGGGGGTCTATTCCGAGATCGTTCCCTTTCAATCCGCCGCCGAAGGCTTTGCGCGCATCCGGCCCGCCGGCATCATCCTGTCCGGCGGGCCTGCCTCGGTGCCCGACGAGAACAGCCCGCGCATTCCGCAGGCGATCCTCGACAGCGGCCTGCCGATGCTGGGCATCTGCTACGGCCAGCAGGCGCTGACCGAGCAACTGGGCGGCAAGGTCGAGAAGGGCGACAGCGGCGAATTCGGCGAAGCCTATGTGACGATCGACGAGCCTTGTGCGCTGTTCGATGGCCTGTGGGACCTGGGCGATCGTCATCAGGTATGGATGAGCCATGGCGACAAGGTGACGGCGCTGGCGCCCGGCTTCCGTGTCGTCGCCACCAGCCCGGGCGCGCCGTTTGCGATCATCGCCGACGATGCGCGGCGCATCTATGCGATGCAGTTCCACCCGGAAGTGGTGCATACCCCCGATGGCGGCAAGCTGATCGCCAATTTCGCGCGGCATGTGGTCGGCCTGTCGGGCGACTGGACGATGGCCGAATTCCGCGAGGCCAAGATCGCGGACATTCGCAAGCAGGTCGGCACGGGGCGGGTGATCTGCGGCCTGTCCGGCGGTGTCGATTCGGCGGTGGCGGCGGTGCTGATCCACGAGGCGATCGGCGACCAGCTGACCTGTGTGTTCGTCGACCACGGGCTGATGCGCTCGGGCGAGGCGGAAGAGGTCGTCGGCCTGTTCCGCGGTCATTACAACATCCCGCTCGTCCATGTGGATGCCGAGGAGCTGTTCATGACCGGCCTGGCCGGGGTGACCGATCCGGAAGCCAAGCGGAAGTTCATCGGCAAGACCTTCATCGACGTGTTCGAGGCCGAGGCCAAGAAGATCGGTGGGGCCGAGTTCCTGGCGCAGGGTACGCTGTATCCGGACGTGATCGAGAGCGTCAGCTTCACCGGCGGACCGTCGGTGACGATCAAGAGTCATCACAATGTCGGCGGTCTGCCGGATCGCATGAACATGAAGCTGGTCGAGCCGCTGCGCGAGTTGTTCAAGGACGAGGTGCGCGTGCTGGGCCGCGAACTCGGCCTGCCCGAGGCATTTGTCGGGCGGCATCCGTTTCCCGGACCCGGGCTGGCGATCCGCATCCCTGGCGAGGTCAGCAAGGAACGCTGCGACATCCTGCGCAAGGCGGATGCGATCTATCTGGAGGAAATCCGCCGCGCCGGCCTGTACGATGCGATCTGGCAGGCGTTTGCGGTGCTGCTGCCGGTACGAACGGTGGGGGTGATGGGCGACAGTCGCACCTACGACCATGTGCTGGCGCTGCGCGCGGTGACATCGGTCGACGGCATGACCGCGCAGGCGTTCGACTTTCCCGGCGACTTTTTGCCGCGGATCGCGACGCGCATCATCAACGAGGTGCGCGGCATCAACCGGGTGACCTACGACTATACGTCCAAGCCCCCGGGGACGATCGAGTGGGAATGATCCTCTGAGATGCGGCGGCCCTGGTGCCGCCGTTTTTCATTTGGGAAAGGTGGCGCGCCCGGAGGGATTCGAACCCCCGACCGAGGAGGTAGAAGCTCCTTGCTCTATCCAACTGAGCTACGGACGCGCGGACATGGCAGCGTTTAGCGCGGTTTGATGCCGGATGGAATGGCGATAAAGTCCTCGCCCATGGACATGGACGTTTCACCGGCCGTGAGGGTCACGGCGCGCGACCTGAGGGGACGTGACTTCCGCTGGTTCGACTATGTGATGGCGGCGTTCGTCACCATCCTGTTGCTGTCAAACGTGATCGGGGCGGGCAAGGTCGCGACCATCACCCTGCCGCTGCTGGGGCCGTGGCCGTTCGGTGCGGGTATCCTGTTCTTTCCGCTCAGTTACATCATCGGCGACGTGCTGACCGAGGTGTACGGCTATGCGCGGACGCGCCGGGTGATCTGGGCGGGGACCGGGGCGGTGCTGTTCATGGCGCTGATGAGCTGGATTGTCGTGGCGCTGCCGCCGGCGCCAAGCTGGACCAACCAGGCCGCGTACGAGACGGTGTTCGGGCAGGTGCCGCGGATCGTGCTGGCCAGCGTCTGTGCGTTCTGGGCGGGTGAGTTCGTCAACGCCTATGTGATGGCGCGCATGAAGCTGTGGTCGGGCGGGCGGCATCTGTGGATGCGCACGATCGGTTCGACCGTGGTCGGACAGGGCGTCGACAGCCTGATCTTCTATCCGCTCGCTTTCTGGGGTGCGCAAGGGTGGACGACCGGGCTGGTGGTGACGGTGCTGTATACGCAATGGGCGCTGAAGGTCGGGTGGGAGGTGCTGCTGACCCCGCTCACCTATCTGGTGGTCGGCGGGCTGAAGCGCGCCGAGGGCGTCGACGTGTTCGACGCGGGCACCGACTTCACGCCGTTTCGTGCCCGCGTCTGAGCGGTCCGCTTACCGCACCCGCTCGGCGACGAGCGTGTCGACCACCGCCGGATCGGCGAGGGTCGAGGTGTCGCCGAGATTGCCCACGTCGTTCTCCGCGATCTTGCGCAGGATGCGGCGCATGATCTTGCCGGAGCGCGTCTTGGGCAGGCCGGGCGCGAATTGCAGCGCATCCGGGCTGGCGATGGGGCCGATTTCCTGCCGGACCCACTGCCGCAACTCGGTGCGCAGGTCTTCCGAAGGCTCCTCGCCAGCGTTGAGCGTCACATACGCATAGATGCCCTGGCCCTTCACCTCGTGCGGCATGCCGACGACCGCGGCTTCGGCGACCTTGGCATGGGCGACGAGCGCCGATTCCACCTCGGCGGTACCCATGCGGTGGCCGGAGACGTTGATGACATCGTCCACCCGACCAGTGATCCAGTAATACCCGTCCGCGTCGCGGCGGCAGCCATCGCCGGTGAAATATTTGCCGGGATAGGTGGAGAAATAGGTCTGGACGAAGCGATCATGATCGTTCCAGACGGTGCGCATCTGACCGGGCCAGCTGTCGGCGATCACCAGATTGCCCTCGGTGGCCCCCTCCAGCACCTTGCCCTCGGTATCGACGATCTGCGGCTGCACGCCGGGTAGCGGCTTGGTGGCGGAACCGGGCTTGAGATCGGTGGCATTGGGCAGGGGGGCGATGAGCATGCCGCCCGTCTCCGTCTGCCACCAGGTATCGACGACCGGGCAGCGGCTGTCGCCGACGACGCGGTAATACCAGTCCCATGCCTCCGGGTTGATCGGCTCGCCCACCGTGCCGAGCAGGCGCAGTGACCGGCGGCTGTATTTCGTCACCCAGTCCTTGCCCTCGCGCATCAGCGCGCGGATCGCGGTGGGGGCGGTGTAGAGGATGTTGACGCCGAGACGATCGATCGTCTCCCACAGCCGGCCATGATCGGGATAGTTCGGCACGCCGTCGAACATCACCGTGGTCGCGCCGTTGGCGAGCGGGCCGTAGACGACATAGCTGTGCCCGGTGACCCAGCCGATATCGGCGGTGCACCAATAGACTTCGCCATCGCGGTAGTCGAACACGTCGCGGAACGTCTTGGTCACCCAGACGAGGTAGCCGCCGGTGGTGTGCAGCACGCCCTTGGGCTTGCCGGTGGAGCCGGAGGTGTAGAGGATGAACAGCGGGTCCTCGGCATTCATCGGCTCGGGCGCGCAATCGTCCGACACCCCCTGAAGCGCGTCGTGCAGCCAGATATCGCGACCCTCGGTGAAGGCCACGTCGCCGCCGGTGCGGCGGATGACGAGGACGTGTTCGACAGACGGGCACTGCGCCAACGCCTTGTCGACATTGGCCTTGAGCGGGATGCGCTTGCCGCCGCGACAGCCTTCGTCGGCGGTGATGACGATGCGCGAATCGCAATCCTGGATGCGGTTCGCCAGGCTGTCGGGCGAGAAGCCGCCGAAGACGATCGAGTGGATCGCGCCGATCCGCGTGCAGGCGAGCATCGCGGCGGCGGCCTCCGCGATCATCGGCAGGTAGAGGGTGATGCGATCGCCCTTCTTCGCGCCGAGATCCTTCAAGACATTGGCGAAGCGGCAAACATCGCGGTGCAGTTCGCGATAGGTGATCGAGCGGGTTTCGCCGGGCTCGTCGCCCTCCCAGACGATCGCGACCTGATCGCCGCGAGTGGCAAGGTGGCGGTCGACGCAGTTGACCGAGACGTTCAATTCACCATCGGCGAACCAGCGGATGCGGAAATCCGCCTCGTTGAACGAGGTGTCCTGCACCTGCCGGAACGGGGTGATCCAGTCGATCGCCTGCGCCTGATCGCGCCAATAGGCGTCGCTGTCCTCGACCGAGGCGCGGTATTGCCGTTCATAGTCTGCCCGGTCGATGCTGCCCTCGACGCCGGTGGGTGCGGCATGGATGGTTTCGGTCATGGCCTCTCCTTGTTGAACTATCCCTCGGGCGAGGTGGCTCTCTGGTCAAGCGCGTCGCGGTGGGACCATCGCAGCACTTCCTCTATCGACCGTGCCGGCCGACGCTGTCATCCTTACGCACCGAGGATCGCCCCGTTCCAACAGGGCCGCCCGGAGACAGGAAGAGGATGCACATGGCGACCATCTATGGCGCGGAACGAAGGGGCACGACGCAGAACGAGAAGCTGGTGATCGGCGCATCGTCGCTGGGCACGGTATTCGAATGGTATGATTTCTACCTGTACGGCTTGCTGGCGACGCACATTTCGAAGCAGTTCTTTTCGGGCGTGAACGAGACGACCGGGTTCATCCTGGCGCTGGGGGCGTTTGCCGCGGGCTTTGCGGTCCGGCCGTTCGGAGCGCTGGTGTTCGGGCGAATCGGCGACCTGGTGGGGCGCAAGAACACGTTCCTCGTGACGATGGGAATCATGGGGCTGTCCACCTTCGCGGTGGGGCTGCTGCCGTCCTATGCCACGATAGGAATCGCGGCACCGATCATCCTGGTCGGATTGCGGCTGTTGCAGGGGCTGGCGCTGGGCGGCGAATATGGCGGGGCGGCGACCTATGTCGCCGAGCATGCGCCCGACGGCAAGCGGGGGCTGTATACCAGCTTCATCCAGACAACGGCCACGCTGGGGCTGTTCGCGGCGCTGCTGGTGGTGATCGGGTTCCGCAACATGCTGGGCGAGGAGACGTTCGGCAGCTTCGGCTGGCGGTTGCCGTTCCTAGTTTCGATCATCCTGCTCGGCGTATCCATGTGGATCCGGTTGCAACTGTCGGAAAGCCCGGTGTTCCTGAAGATGAAGGAAGAGGGCACGACATCAAAGGCGCCGCTGACCGAGGCGTTCGGGCGGTGGGGCAATCTGAAGGTCGTGCTGATCGCGCTGTTCGGGGCGGCGATGGGGCAGGCGGTGGTGTGGTACACCGGGCAGTTCTACGCGCTGTTCTTCTTGGAAAAGATGCTGAAGGTGGATGGCGCCACGGCGAACGTGCTGATGGCGGTGGCGCTTGCCCTGGGCACGCCCTTCTTCGTGATCTTCGGCTGGCTGTCGGACCGGATCGGGCGAAAGCCGATCATCATGGCCGGCTGCGCGCTCGCGGCGGTGACCTATTTCCCGCTGTTCGGCGCATTGACCGGGGCCGCCAACCCGGCGCTGGCGCGGGCACAGGCGGCGGCGCCGGTCAGCGTGGTGGCGCATGGCGGCGACTGTTCGTTCCAGTTCGATCCCGTCGGGCGCAACACCTTCGATGCGCGCAGTTGCGACATCGCCAAATCGTATCTGGCCAAGAACGGCATCAGCTATGCCAATGTCGAGGCGGCCGAAGGGGCGGTGGCGGAGGTGCGGATCGGCGCGCGGCGGCTGGTGGCGCCCGATCCCTCCGTCGTGACCGGCGAGGTACGCAAAGGGGCGGTGGCCGCGTATCAGGCCGCGTTGAAGGGGGCGCTGGCCGAGGCGGGGTATCCGGCCAAGGCGGAGGGCATGAACACGGTCGCGGTGGTGGCGATCCTGTGGTTCATGGTACTGCTGGTGACCATGGTCTACGGACCGATCGCGGCTTTGCTGGTCGAGCTGTTCCCGACGCGCATCCGGTACACCTCGATGTCGTTGCCCTATCATATCGGCAACGGGTGGTTCGGCGGGTTCCTGCCGACGACGGCGTTCGCGATGGTCGCGGCGACCGGGGATATCTATTACGGGCTCTGGTATCCGGTGGTGCTGGCGAGCGTGACGCTGGTGCTGGGGGTGCTGTTCCTGCCGGAGACGTTTCGGCGGGATATTGGGCAGTGACAGTTGCTTAGGGGGCGTTTGGGGCTGCCCCTCACCCTCCCATCGCTGTGCGATGGGCCCCTCCCTCTCCCCGGAGGGGAGAGGGGTTTCAGGGATTATGCGCTGACCGTTTCCAGGACGGCTTCGAACAGGCGGCGGCCGTCGGTGCCGCCATGGGCGGCCTCGATGCGGCGTTCGGGGTGGGGCATCATGCCGAGCACGTTGCCCTTCGCGTTGAGCAGGCCGGCGATGTTGCGGGCGGAGCCGTTGACGGGCTCGGCGTAGCGGAACGCGACCTGGCCTTCGCCCTCCAGCCGGTCGAGCGTGTCGGCGTCGGCGAAATAGTTGCCGTCATGATGCGCGACGGGGACGGTGAGCGTCTCGCCCGCAGCGTAGAGGCGGGTGAAGGCGCTGTCGGCGTTCGCCACCTCCAGCTTCACGTCGCGGCAGACGAAGTTGAGCGCGCCGTTGCGCATCAGCGCGCCGGGCAGCAGCCCCGCCTCGGTCAGCACCTGAAAGCCGTTGCAGACGCCAAAGACCTTGAGGCCCTTGTCCGCCTGTTCGACCACCGAGCGCATGATCGGCGAGCGGGCGGCGATCGCGCCGGAGCGCAGATAGTCGCCATAGGAGAAGCCGCCGGGCACCGCGACGAAGTCCAGCCCGTCCGGCAGGTCGCTGTCGCCGTGCCACACCATGGCGGGCTTCACGCCGGTCACCTGTTCCAGCGCCACCGCCACGTCGCGGTCGCAGTTCGAGCCGGGGAAGACGATGACCGCGGTCTTCATCAGGCGCGCTCCACCCGGTAATTTTCGATCACCGTGTTGGCGAGCAGCTTGCGGCACATCTCGTCCACCTGCGCATCGCTGGTGTCGTCGGCGACCTGCATCTCGATCAGCTTGCCGGCGCGCACATCCTCGACCCCGCCGAAGCCGAGACCCTCGAGCGCGTGGTGGATCGCCTTGCCCTGCGGGTCGAGCACGCCCGGCTTCAGGGTCACGAAAATACGCAGCTTCATCACTTACCCCGGCTCTTGCGGTGTTCTTCCAGGTCGAGGACCGAATTGTCGCCGCCGTCGGGCAGCAGGCCAAGCCGGCGCGCAACCTCTTGATAAGCCTCGACTTCGCCACCAAGGTCGCGGCGGAACCG
The DNA here is from genome assembly GCF_026540875.1 of Sphingomonas sp. GM_Shp_2. NCBI lineage: Bacteria > Pseudomonadati > Pseudomonadota > Alphaproteobacteria > Sphingomonadales > Sphingomonadaceae > Sphingomonas > Sphingomonas sp. GM_Shp_2. Next base: position 16,830 of record NZ_JALNUQ010000016.1, on the reverse strand, counting down.
GTCCTTGTCGAGCTTTTCGCCCGAGGTCATGTCCCACAGGCGGCAGCCATCGGGGCTGATCTCGTCGGCCAGGATGATGCGACCGAAGTCATTGTCCCAGATGCGGCCGAATTCCAGCTTGAAGTCGACCAGGCGGATGCCGACGCCGGCGAACAGGCCGCACAGGAAATCGTTCACCCGGATCGCCAGATCGGCGATGTCGTGCATCTCCTCCTGGCTGGCCCAGCCAAAGGCGGCGATATGCTCGTCCGAGATCATCGGATCGCCGAGCGCATCGTCCTTGTAGTAATATTCGATGATCGTGCGGGGCAGCTTCGTGCCCTCCTCGATCCCCAGCCGCTTGGACAGCGAGCCGGCGGCGACGTTGCGCACCACGACCTCGATCGGCACGATCTCCACCTGACGGATCAACTGCTCGCGCATGTTGAGGCGGCGGATGAAGTGGGTGGGCACGCCGATATGATCGAGCAGCGTGAAGACATGCTCGGAAATACGGTTGTTGAGCACACCCTTGCCGTTGATCGTCCCCTTCTTCTGCGCGTTGAAGGCGGTGGCGTCGTCCTTGAAATACTGGATCAGCGTGCCGGGCTCGGGGCCCTCGTACAGGATCTTGGCCTTGCCCTCGTAGATCTGGCGGCGGCGAGCCATGTGGCGGTCCCCTGAAAATGAGCGACCCCGGCGCGCGTGGGTGCGAGGCCGGGGCGGAATGCGCGCGCCTATAAAGGAAGGGTGGCGAGCGCGCAATCGGGTGAGGGCGGATGGATCGCGCGTACCGATTCGCAGCCGCCCCATGCGGGTCTGCGGGACCGGAATGCCGGAAGTGGACACTACACCCCCCCGTCCGTGTCCACTTACCATTTTTGCAATCGTCGTTCGTGCCGGTGCGGACAGGCAGGATCGAGTACAAGGCATGCGTCGGGGATAGCAGCGCGGCGCCCTGTAGGACAGCGATCGATGCAGCGGCGGCATACATCCATATCGATGCTAATCCAGGTTGTTTAGCCCTGAAAACCATATGGTGGCCGCTGCGACCCGCCGGGTATCGATGATCGGCCGGGCAAGGGGGCCGGGCGGGCGTCGGTGGCGCCATCTGGGGGGCGCGATGGCCGCGATGCTGAAGATCATGCGCCGGGTTTCGGCGGCGGGTGCCTGGGTGCCGATCCTGTCGCGGGCGGCAAGCGCGCACGAGGTGGTGCTGAGTTTCGACGACGGGCCTTCCCCCGCGACGACGCCGGCGATCCTCGACCTGCTGGCGGCGCACGGGGCGACAGCGGCCTTCTTCCTGGCGGGGCAGCGGGTGAAGGCGCATCCCGCCCTGGCCGGGGCGATTGCGGATGCGGGACACGAAATCTACGCGCATGGGTACAGCCATGTGCGGATGGACCGGTTGAGCGATGCCGAGATCGTCGCCGAGATGGAGCGGATCGAGGCGCTGCTCGCCCCGATCCGGCCGACGCCGCACCCGTATCTGCTGCGCCTGCCCTATGGGTCGGGGCATGGCGATGCGCGGGTGCACCGCGTGTTGCGCGGGTGGCGCCCGGACGTGCAGATCGTCCATTGGCGCTATTCCTTTCTGGACTGGACGCTGGCCGATGGATGCGAGGGGGAGGCGAACGTGGCGGCGCGATGCGGCGTGGCGGTGGCACGGGCGCGGCGATCGAGGCACTTCCCGGGTTCGATCGCGCTGTTGCACGAGGACCCGTTCGACGCCGCTTCGCCGCTGGCCGCGCGGATCGCGCCGCTGCTGCTGGCGCGCACACTGGCGATGATGGCGGAGCAGGGGCTGCGTACCGGGCGATTGGCGGCGCGGGAGCGGGTGGGGCGGATGGGACGCCACCTGCGGCTGGCGAGATTGCGGGCATGAGCGGATCGCCGGTCACGGTGGCGATCTGCACCCATGATCGCCCCGACATGCTGGAACGGCTGGTCGCCGGGCTGTTGCCGGCGCTGCGCGATTGCGGGGTGGCGTTGCTGGTGATCGACAGCGCGAGCGTCGAGCCGGTGGCGCCGCGGATCGCCGCGCTGGACGCGGATGTGTGCGTGGTGCGGCTGGAGGTGCCGGGCATCGCCCTGGCGCGCAATGCCGCGCTGCTGGCGTGCGATACGCCGTGGATCGCGTTTCTGGACGATGACGAGGTGCCGGTCGCCGGTTGGCTGGATGCGGTGCTGGCCCTGATCGCCCGGCTGCCCGCGGATTGTGCAGGGTGCGGCGGCGATGTGGTGCCGGACTGGGAAAGGCGCGACGCCCCGCGCATCGGGCGACGCTGGCTGACCTATCTGAGCATGATCGAGCAGGCCGGCGAGTTCGACCAGAGCGAGCGGCCATGGTTCGGGATCGGGCATGCGGTGATGCGCATGGCGGCGATGCGCAGCGTCGGGGGCTTCGATCCCCGGCTGGGCCGGGACGGCGCGACACTGCTCAGCGGCGAGGAGTCGCACCTGATCGCGCTGCTGATCGCGCGGGGGTGGCGCATCTGGCATTCGGACCGGCTGCGCGTGCTGCACCATGTGCCGCCCGAACGGCTGGAACGGGCCTGGGTCCGTGACCGTGCCTATTGGGAGGGCGTGTCGACGCTGCGGCGGTTCCGGCTGGAAGGGCGGAACGGCCTGCGGCGCTATGTCGCCAAGGCGTGGGTGAAGGCGGTGATGCTGCGCGGCGCGGCGCCGCTGGGCAGACGCTTCGACTGCGACCTGCGTCGCGGTTTCGTGGAGGGCGTGCTGGCCGAGCATGGCGGGGGTGCGATCGCCGCCTGACGATGCGGGGGGCTCTGGCGAACGGATGCGGGGCGCACCAGATCGGGGGCGTGAGGACGTGGCAGGAGCGATGGGCGGCGCGGGCGCGCGCGGGGGTGCCGACCCTGGTGGTGGTCGGGCTGCTGGGCGCGGCGCTGGTGTACGGGCTGGGCGTGGAGATCGGGGCACCGGTTCGGGAGAACGGGTTGTCGGTGTTCACGGTCGTGCCGCCGGTGCCGCCGCGACCCAGAGCGGTGCCCGAGCGGATACCCTCGCAACGGGCGGCGGGTCGGGCCTCGCCGCGCAACCTGCGCTCCGAGGCGACCGAGCTGGTGGCGCCGGTGCCGATCGTGCCGCTGCCGGTGGTGGTGCCGGTCGTGACCGCGCCGGTGGCGCGCACCGGCAATGATCCGACCGCAGGGGCGTCCGACCGGCCGGGGCCGGGAACCGGGGCGGGCGGCCAGGGCGATGGCAGCGGCGCGGGCGGCGACGGCGACGGCGATGGCGACGGGTTCGAGACGCCGCCGCGGCGGATCGCGGGACGCATCCGCGACTCGGATTATCCGGAAGCGGCGGCGGATGCCGGCGCCGGGGGTACCGTGTCGGTGCGCTATTATGTGGAAACCAATGGCCGCGCGACGCACTGCGCGGTCACCCGGTCGAGCGGCAATGCGGCGTTGGACGCGGTGACCTGCCGCCTGATCGAGAAGCGCTTCCGCTACGATCCGTCACGCGATGTCGATGGACGGCCGGTACGCTCGATCATCGTGGTCGATCATGACTGGCAATTCGAGCGGGAGCCGGCTCAGCCGTCCGACGGGCGCTGAGGCGCCGGAGGGACAAAGCGCCGCCCCAGCCACCAGAGCAACAGGCCAAGCAGCACCGGCGGCCCGGCAAGGCCGAGCAGGCCCCGGGCGATCGTGATTGTCAGGACCACCGAATCCCGCGCCAGCCCGACGGCGCTGGCGAAGGGGGCGCTGGTGTCGAAGGTGCCGATGCCGCCACCGGATGCATAGGTGAAGGTCATCGGCGTGGCCGCGAGGCTGTCGCGACGGTCGGCGATCGCGGCGTCGGCGGCGGCGCGGTTGCGCTGCAACTCGGCGCGACGCTCCTGCAGATCGATGCGGTCGCCCGCCTTGCCATCGGTGCCGGCGAGGTCGGCTTCCACCTGCTTCATCGCCGCGGCATCGGACCGGCGCTGTGCGGTGAGGGCGGCGATGTCCCGGCTCGCATCGGTGCCGGTGATCTCGGCATCGACCAGCGCGCCGCCCGCGGTGCGGACCTCGCCCTCGGCGGCCTTGCCGAAGCGGCGGGCGATGTCGGGGGCCAGGCGGAAGGAGAGCATCCCCTCGATCCGCTTTTCACCCAGCACGCGGTACTGCATCCCGGTGATGCGACAGCGCGCGATGCCCAGCCGCTCGCAAGCCTGCGCATGCGCCTCCTGCGCGGCGGCGACCCGGTCGAAGGGCAGGCGGAAGGCGTAGCGATAGGTGAAGGCGACACCGGGCGCGGCGGTCAGCGCGACATCGGGCAACTGTTGCGGATCGGTGGGGCTGTCGTCCGCCACCTTGCCACATCCGGCCAGCATTGCCGCCAGCACCATCAGGCTCGCCATCCGCCTGCGCATCGTCGCCTCTCCCGCTGCCACGGCAATCACTATCATCCGGGTGGGAATTGCGGTCAAGCGCCCTCTACAAGCGACGAAATACGATGGTTTTTTTGATCGCGGATCGCACGCGTACCCTTTATGTTCCAGAGAATTGCCATGGCCGACATTTTGCTGCTAGGCTGTATACCGAACCATGGCGACCGACCTTTCCGACAATCCCCCGATCGGCATCCTCGATGCCCCCTTCGACAGTGCGCTGTCCGAGCGGTACCTTGTCTATGCGCTGTCCACGATCACCGCGCGCTCCCTGCCGGACGTGCGCGATGGGCTGAAGCCGGTGCATCGGCGGCTGCTCTGGGCGATGCGGCTGCTGAAGCTGGACCCGGCCTCGGGGTACAAGAAGTGCGCGCGCGTCGTGGGCGACGTGATCGGCAAATATCACCCGCATGGCGACCAGTCGGTCTATGACGCGATGGTGCGCCTCGCGCAGGATTTCGCGCTGCGCTACCCGCTGGTCGACGGGCAGGGCAATTTCGGCAATATCGACGGCGATAACGCCGCGGCGTACCGCTATACCGAGGCGCGGCTGACCAGTGTCGCCACCGACCTGATGGACGGGCTGGACGAGGACGCGGTCGCCTATCGCCCGACCTATAATGGCGAGGAGCAGGAGCCCGAGCTGTTTCCCGGGCTGTTCCCCAACCTTCTGGCCAACGGGGCGAGCGGGATCGCGGTGGGGATGGCGACGAGCATCCCGCCGCACAATGCCGCCGAACTGCTCGATGCCGCGATCCTGCTGATCGACGATCCCGCCGCCGACGACGACGCGGTGCTGGCGCTGGTGAAGGGCCCGGACTTCCCAACCGGCGGGCTGGTGGTCGATCCGCCGGCGGTGCTGCGCGAAAGCTATACCACGGGGCGCGGCGGCTTTCGGGTGCGGGCGCGCTGGGAGATCGAGCGCGAGAAGGGCGGCGGCTGGCAGATCGTGGTCAGCGAGATCCCCTATGGCGTGGCCAAGGGCAAGCTGATCGAACAGATTGCCGGGCTGATCAACGACAAGAAGCTGCCGATCCTCGCCGACATTCGCGACGAATCGGACGAAGCGGTGCGCATCGTGCTGGAGCCGCGGGCGCGCACCGTCGATCCGCAGGTGCTGATGGACGGGCTGTTCCGTTTTTCCGATCTGGAAACGCGCATCAGCCTGAACCTGAACGTGCTGGACAAGGACCGCACCCCGCGCGTCATGTCGCTGCGCGAGGCGCTGGCGGCGTGGGTGGAGCATCAGTTCGTGGTGCTGCGGCGGCGGTCCGAGCATCGCCTGGGCAAGATCGCCGACCGGATCGAGCTGCTCGACGGTTATCTGATCGCCTATCTGAACCTCGACCGGGTGATCGAGATCATCCGCACCGAGGACGAGCCCAAGGCGGTGATGATCGCCGAGTTCAGCCTGACCGACCGGCAGGCGGAGGCGATCCTGAACATGCGGCTGCGCTCCCTGCGCCGGCTGGAGGAGTTCGAGATCCGCGGCGAGCGCGATGCGCTGGACAAGGAGCGCGACTCGCTGACCACGCTGCTGGGCTCGGAAGCAAGGCAGCGGACGCGGATGAAGCGCGACCTGGGCAAGGTGCGCGACCGCTATGGCCCGGAAACCGTGCTGGGCAGGCGGCGGACCGGCATCGAGGAAGCGGCACCGACGCGCGACATCCCGCTGGAGGCGATGATCGAGCGCGAGCCGATCACCGTGATCCTGTCGCAGCGCGGATGGGTGCGGGCGATGAAGGGGCATGTCGATCTCGCCTCGGCCGACACCGCCAAGTTCAAGGAAGGTGACGGCCCCGCCTTCGCCTTTCATGCGCAGACGACCGACAAGCTGTTGCTGGCAGCGGAGAACGGGCGTTTCTTCACGCTGCCCGCCGACAAGCTGCCGGGTGGGCGCGGTTTCGGTGAGCCGGTGCGGGCGATGATCGATCTGGACGGATCGGTCGGGATCGTCGGCTTCCTGCCCGCCGCACGCGCGGCCAGGCTGCTGGTGGCGGCGTCGGACGGGCGCGGCTTCGTGGTGCAGACCGGCGACGTGATCGCGGAAACGCGCAAGGGCAAGACGGTGGTGACGACGCGCGCCGGCGCCGTGCTGAAGGTGGTGCGGCCGGTAAAGCCCGAGGACGATTATGTCGCGGCGATCGGCGACAACCGCAAGATGCTGGTGTTTCCATTGACGGAGTTTGCCGAGCTGTCGCGGGGTACCGGGGTGCAGTTGCAGCGGTATCGCGACGGTGGCCTGTCTGATGCGACGACCTTCGTGTTCAAGGACGGGCTGAGCTGGCCGATGGGCGGCGATACCGGGCGCGTGCGGGTGGAGCATGACCTGTCGGCGTGGCGCACCGCGCGCGGGGCGGCGGGGCGGATGCCGCCGACCGGCTTCCCCAGGGATAATCGCTTCACCTGACTATCACGTGCTGGCCGTTCGTGCCTGTGAAACGGATGGTTCCGGTGAAAACGGGCTGATGCTTTTAGGTCGCCTTAACGAACCGAGTCGTAGACCGGTCTGGCAATGGCTACCGCTGCACTCGATCCGACCGACTATCCGCTGGGGCTGGACGCCTCCGTCGCGGCGCGGATGATCGACATGATGTCGATCCCGGCGGCGATCGTCGGGCTGGGCAATGGGGCGGTCATCGCCTCTGCGACCAACATCGCGTTCCGGCGCGCCGGATTGGGCGTGGTGAACGGGCGCGCACGACTGCTGACCGCGCTGGGTGAGCGGATCGAGGCGTTTCTGGCGTCTGGCGAGCGGCAAAGCGCCTTTGCCCATGCGCATGGCGAGGCGATCGATTGCCGCTTCTTCCAGGTGACACTGTCGCGATCGAGCCCGATGGTGCGCGACGAATGCATCGTGATGCTGGTCGACCAGACCGCACAGCATCTGAGCGAGCGCTCCCTGCGCCGCGAGATGAAGACCGATGCGCTGACCGGATTGCCCAATCGCGAAGGATTCGGCGACCTGATCGAACAGGCGACGGTGGGCGGGCGGCATCACGCGGTGCTGGTGGTCGATCTGCACCGATTCGGGCAGTTGAATGCCTGCATGGGATCGCTGGTCGGCGACGAGCTGCTGATCACGGTGGCGCGCCGCATCAAGGGGGCGCTGCGCGGGCGCGACACGCTGGGGCGGATCGGCGGCGACGAGTTCGGCATCCTGATGGCGATCGACGACCAAGCCGAGGAAGCGCAGATTCTGGCCGAGCGCATCCAGCGTGCGTTCGCCGCGCCGTTTCGCCTGACCGATTACGAGATCAGCGTCGAGGGGGCGGTGGGCATCGCCTATGGCTTCGAAGGGGATGACGACGCCGAGGAGATGATTCGCCACGCGCAGTTCGCGGTGAAGCGGGCCAAGGAGAGCGGCCGGTCCGAAGTCTATCAGCCGGCGGCGTTCACCATCGCGCGCGCGCAATTCGCGATGGAAACCGAACTGCGTCACGCGGTGGAGGAAAAGCGCCTGCGGCTGCATTATCAGCCGATCTGCGACCTGGCATCGGGGCGGATCACCAAGTTCGAGGCGCTGGCGCGGTGGCGGACGCAGGACGGGCGCGAGATTTCACCGACCGAGTTCATTCCCGTGGCGGAGGAATCCGGCCTGATCGTGCCGCTCGGCCGCTGGGCGATCGAGGAAGCGGCGTCGACGCTGGCGGGGTGGGACAGGGCCGCGGGCGGCAATAGCGGCGTGCGCATGGCGGTGAACCTGTCCGCGATCCAGTTGCAGCGCGATACCGTGGTGGACGTGATCGAGCGGACGCTGACCGCCGCCGGGCTGACCGGTGACCGCTTCACGCTGGAATTGACCGAAAGCGTGATGGTGAGCGACCCGGACCGGATCGCGGACACCATGCTGGCGCTGAAGGGACTGGGGGCGACGCTGGCGCTCGACGATTTCGGCACCGGCTATTCGAATCTGGCCTATCTGCAGAAGCTGCCGATCGACATTCTGAAGATCGACCGCAGCTTCGTGACCGGCATGCTCGCCGATCGCGACAAGCTTGCGATCGTGCGCGCGATCCTGGGCCTGGCCCAGGCCCTGGGGATGCGGACCACCGCCGAAGGGGTGGAGACGATCGAGCTGGGTCAGACGCTGGGGGCGCTCGGCTGCAACTACGGGCAGGGTTATGTCTATGCCCGGCCGCTGGATGCGGCGGCCGCCTGGTCGATGCTGGCCGAGCGCAACGCCTGAGCCACCGCATCGTCGGCGAGTTCGAGCACGCGGGGGGCAGGGGGGAAGCCTTCCGCGATCCACTGCGTCTCGATCGCGCGCAACACGGCGGCGACCTGCGGCCCTTTGCGCAAACCCCGTTCGACCAGCGCGCCGCCGCCGATCGGCAGCGTCGGCGGGGTCCAGCCGGCCAGTGCCGCCGGGTCGGCCCCGGACAGCAACAGGCGATCGATGGCGAGCGTGGGGCCGTGGCGATAGGCGAGCGCGCGGGCGCCTTCCTCGCCGGGACCCTGGGTGGCGGCGACCAGCCGCTTGCGATCGGTGTTGGACAGCTTCAGCCGCGCGCCCACGCTTTCGGCGGATGCGGCCGGCACCAGCGCGGCCAGCCGGCGAACGGCATCGGCCGCCATGCCCGCCTCCGCCTCCCGCCCGGCGAGCAGCGCCAGACGGGCGACGCCGTCGCTGTCGATTTCCGGCAGCACCGCCCGCAGGATGCCGCGATCGACCATCAGGCCGAGGACCGGGACCGCGCCGGCAGTGACCAGCAGCTTCAGCAGTTCGCTCGCGATCCGTTCGCGCGACAGCGCCATCAGGTCGTTGGCGCGCTGCGTGCACGCTTCCAGGCCGGCATCGTCGATCGCATCCCCGAAACGCGCGTGGAAGCGGAAGAAGCGCAGGATGCGCAGGTGATCCTCGGCGATGCGTTGCCGCGGATCGCCGATGAAGCGGACGCGGCCGGCATGAAGATCGGTCAGCCCGTCGAAATAGTCGTACAATTCGCCGGTGACCGGATCGGCATACAGCGCGTTCATCGTGAAGTCGCGGCGACCGGCATCCTCGCGCCAATCGTCGGTAAAGGCGACAACGGCATGCCGGCCGTCGGTGGTGACGTCGCGGCGCAGCGTCGTCACCTCGACCGGGCCGCCGGGCAGGACCGCGGTGATCGTGCCGTGCGCGATGCCGGTCGGCACCGCCTTGAACCCGGCCGCCGCGACGCGTTCCATCACCGCATCCGGCGGCAGGGGGGTGGCGAGATCGATATCGGCGACCGCGATGCCCAGCAGCGTATCGCGCACCGCCCCGCCGACGATGCGGGGGTTGCCCGGTATGGCGGCAAGCGCGGCGGCGAGCGCCGGCAGTCCGTCATGCGTCTGCCACGACGCGGTGGAGAGAAGGGTCGTCATGCCGCCGGGCGCACCCAGGCCGGCGTGGCGGCGAGGCGCCGCGACAGGTTGACGATCATCGCCGCGGTGGCGCCCCAGATGCGACGGTCGTTCCACATGATCTCGAAGAAATGGCGATCCTGCCCGCGCCAATGGGCGCTGGCACGCACATGGTTGGCGGGGTCGAGCAGAAAGGCGAGGGGGACCTCAAACACGCTGGCCACCTCGGCCTCGGCCGGCACGAGGGGCAGGTCCGGCGGGACGATGCCGATGACGGGGGTGACCGCATAGCCGGTGACGGTGCGATAGCGATCGGCGATGCCGACCACGGTCACCGCAGCGGGGGGCAGGGCGATTTCCTCCTCCGCCTCGCGCAGTGCGGTGGCGACGATGTCGGCATCCTCCGCATCGGCGCGGCCGCCGGGAAAGGCGATCTGGCCCGCATGACGGCGCAGCGTTTCGGTCCGCTGGGTCAGGATCACGCCGGGGGCGGCGCGGTCGGTGATCGCGACAAGGACGCCGGCATCGGTCAGTGACGACGGATCGGCGATGTCGTCCGCCATGTCGCCGGCGAGCAGGTCGACCACCGGCGTCTCGGCCATCGCGGCGGCAAGCCGCCGGGCCAGCGTCATGCCGCAGGCTCCAGCGGAAAGAAGGCGCCGTTGCTCCACAGACCCGGCACCGCATCGTCGCCGGCAAGCGCGCGCTCGACCAGTTCGTAATAGACCGGCCGCGCCACCAGCGCCTCCAGCCCGCGGCGGACGTGGAGATAGGGGCGGGGGCCATCCTCGCCCGGCACGAAACGCAGCGCATGGTCGGGGCCGGCGGTGACGAGGTCGCCGGTGTTGAGCTGGAAAGCCAGGCGCGCGGTGCGGCCTTGCCCTTCCGCCTGCATCGCCACCGCGACGAAGGGCGCATCCTCCACCGCGATGTCGAGCTTTTCGACCGGCGTGACGAGAACATGCGACCCATCCGCCTCGCGGCGCAGGATGGTGGAGAACAGGCGGACCATGGCCGGGCGACCGATCGGGCTGTTCTGGTGATACCAGGTGCCATCGCGCGCGATCCGCATCTCGCTGTCGCCGCAATGCGCGGGCGTCCAGCTGTCGACCGGCGGCAGGCGCGCCTCGTCGACGGCGCGGGCGATCTCGGCCAGGCTCATCGTGGCGATATCGGGGGGAAGATCCATGGGCATCGCCGTGCGAGGTAGGCGCGCGGGCGAGCGACGTAAAGGTTCAGGCGGGCGCGCGGTGGCGGGGCCCGAGCAGGCCGGGAGCATCCGGCACGTCGCCACCGCGGGCGAGCAGGCGGTGCCGCTCGACCGGGCCGGGCAGGCGCCAGCCCCTGGTATGCTCGGCGGAAAAGCCGAAGAAGCGGCCATAATATTCCGGGTCGCCGATCAGCATCAGGGCGCCGTCGAGGCCGTGTTCGGCGGCGGCCGCCAGCGTACGGGCGACGAGGCGGCGACCGATGCCGTCGCGCTGGCGATCGGGCGAAACCGCGACCGGGCCGACCATCACGAGCGGATGCGCGGTGCCGTCGTCGCGGGCGAGCGCGATCGGCCAGCACTGGATCGAGCCGATCAACGTGCGATCTTCCCGTGCCGCGAAGCCGAGTTCGGGAATCGCCTGCGCGTCGCCGCGGACCTTGTAGGCGGTGCGGGTGTGGCGGCCGGCTCCGAACGCACGGTCGAGCAGCGCCTCCACGTCGGCGGCGTCGGCGGGATCGAGCGGGGCGATCGCTATCGGGGAGGTCGTCACGGGCGCAAAATTCCTGGCCGGGCCGGAAGGCCACGAAACGCGCGCGCCTTACCGCGGCGGGCGGCGAACGCAAGCGGCATTGCCTTTGGAGGCCAAGCGAGTAGAGGCCGCTGCCCATGGAAGACAGCCTTCAGCTCGAAGTTCACGATCTCGAAGTCCAGGTGCTGACCGGCATCTATTCGGAAGAGACGCATCTGCCGCAACCGCTGCGCATCTCGTTGACGGTGGACCTGGAATGCCCCGCCCGGTTCGCGCCCGATACGCCGCTGGGCGCGTCGAAAAACTATCTCGACCTGAAACATGCCGCGACCACGGCGTTGCCGGCGGGCGTGCATTTCACCCTGATCGAGGGGGTGGCCGACCATATCTGCGAAACGCTGTTCCTGCAGGATGCGCGGGTGCGGCGGGTGCAGGTGAAGATCGTGAAGCTGGCGATCGCCGAGGATGGCGAGGCGATCGGCATCACGCTGGTCCGCCATCGGCGCTGAACCCGGTGCGGGTCGATGCCCATCCCGGTGACGATGTCGCCGGCCTGATCCGCGGCACGCGCGGCGAATCGGTGGTGCTGGTGATCCATCCCGGTCGCGACGATCTGGCGCAGGCGCTTGCGCTGGCGGCGATCGGGCCGCTGGCGGTCGAACGCGCGCCGGACCGGATCAACGCGGTTGTAGTGGGGGAGGGGGCGGGGGCCGCCGCGGTGAAGGCCGCGGCGGCATTTCTGGACGCCGCCCCGTCCACCACGGGTCAGGTGTTGGCGGTCGGCACCTGACGCGCACGCCCGCAAGGGCCCAGCGCTGCCAAGACGAAGCGATAATCCTCGCGCGCGATCTCGGCATCGCTGCCTTGCAACTGATCCGTGCTGGCATCGGGCAGCGTGTCGGGCAGCGCGCAGGCAAGGCGGTACCAGAGCAGCGTGTCGCGCTGCGGCGGCCCGGCGGCCTCGTCCACGATCTCGCTGAGCGCGACCGCCCAACGCGGCTGTTCGCCCGGCCGGCGCAGCACCGACAGCGACACCGGCCGATTGTCCGAGGTCGTGAGGAAGATCTGCGTCTCGCCCTCGCCCGGTAGTGACCCGGGAACATGGAAGGCGTTGCCGACGCCGGTGATGACCGGGGGCGCCGCCTGCGCCAGGGCATCGCGGGTGATGGCGCGGGTGCGCGCATCGAGATCCGCGGACCAGGGCAGTTGCGCGTCCGGTGCGACCAGCTGCAGCTGATCGGGCGCGGAGGGCACGCGCCGTGCGAACAGCAGCACGCGCATCTTCTTCAGCTTGGGCGCGCGACCGCGTGCGTCCAGCCCGACATCTAGCAGGTAACCAACCCGCGGCGGCACTCCACCGGCACCGCGTACCAGCGCGGTCACGTCCGCCTCGATATAGAAGCGCTGCTGTCCTGGTGGGACCGAGGCGGCTTCCGCGCCCTTGATCCTGGTCGCCGAACGGATGGTTGCGTCGACGATCACCGGTGCCGACAGGACCAGATCGGCCAGATCGGCATAGCCGGGGCCGACCGGTGCAATGGCGGCTGCCTGATTCGCGGCAATGGCCGGCTGCGTGCCGATCGCGGCGAATGCGAGCGCCAGGGCGGGCATCGCGGTGGCGGCGGCGAAAAAAGAAGAGCTACAGCGCATCATGCGCTTGCACATAGGCGGTTGCGGATTAACGATACAGAAATAATTCCGTCACGGCTGGATTGTAGGATTATTACGTCTGACAAAGCGTTTGCACCACGGCATGGGTCGCGATAGGGTTGAGGCTCTGCCGTGCATGCTATGCGCCTTGGCAGGAGTTTCCGCATTCCCGACCACGGCGAAGCGAAACTGGCAGATTGAGGAGTGTCGTTGCTGAATGGCCTATACTGACCAGAAGATGTCTGGGGGCAAAATCGGCGCCATCGTAATCGTGGTGCTGATCCACGCCGTCCTGGGCTATGCCCTCGTCACTGGTCTTGCGACCAATTTCGTGAAGAAGGCTGCCGAAAAGCTGAATACGTTCGACGTCGAGGAGCCACCGCCCCCGCCGCCGCCGGACGAGCCGCCGCCCCCGCCGCCGGATCAGCCGAACCTGCCGCCGCCGCCGACCACGGTGGTGACGCCGCCGCCGATCGTCAACGTGCCGGTTCCGGCACCGTCGATCTCGACGACGAGCATCATCCCGCTGAGCCAGCCGACGGCGCCGCCCGCTCCGCCTGCTCCGCCCGCCCCGCCTGCGCCGCCTGCGGCTCCGGTGGTCAGCAAGGCCGCGGGTGCAAAGGGTGATCCCGCGCAGTGGATCTCGACGGACGACTATCCGCCGAGCTCGATCCGCGCACAGGAAGAGGGCACGACCGCCATCAAGTGGGACATCAACACGCAAGGCCGTGTGGAGAACTGCGTGGTGACCCAGTCGAGCGGATCCAGAGCGCTGGACGACGCGGCATGCCGCGCGATCACGCGCCGCGGTCGCTACAGCCCCGCCATGGATCAGTCGGGCAATCCGATCCGGTCGAGCTCGTCGCGACGCGTGACGTGGCGCCTGCCGCAAGAGTGACGTTCAGCACCATCCCGTTTTTACGATTTAGTCAGAGGACCTAACCAATCATGCTCACCACCATCCTCGCCGCGGGCGGCGCTGCGGCCGGAGCCGAGGCAAACCCTTACGGCCTCGGCGCTGCGCTTCGCGAAGGCGGCCTGATCTCGCAGTCGGTGTTCACGATCCTCGTGCTCATGTCGGTCGTGTCCTTCTACATCCTGTTCTCGAAGCTGTTCGAGCAGCAGAAGATCATCAACCAGGCGAAGCGCGTCCGTCAGGGCTTCTGGAGCTCGAACTCGCTGCGCGAGGGTTCGGCCAAGCTCGAGAAGAACTCGGCCTACAAGCAGATCGTCGACGACGGCCTGGCGGCTCAGGACCAGCACTCGAAGCTGACCGATCCGGTCGAGGCGCATGACTGGCTGCACGGCTCGCTGGCGCGTTCGGAAGCGGCGATCAACTCGAAGCTGGGTGGCGGTCTCGCCTTCCTCGCGACCGTGGGCGCCACCGCACCGTTCATCGGTCTGTTCGGCACCGTGATCGGCATCTACCGCGCACTGATCAAGATCGGTTCGTCGGGCCAGGCATCGATCGACGCGGTCGCCGGTCCGGTCGGCGAGGCGCTCATCATGACCGCACTCGGCCTGGTCGTCGCGGTTCCGGCCGTGCTCGCCTACAACTGGCTGCAGCGCCGCAACAAGGGCATCGCGGAAGACCTGTCGGCCTTCTCGAACGACGTGCTCGGCTTCCTGGCTTCGAACGGTGCGGTTCGCCCGACGACCGGTTCGGCTGCCGCCGGCAAGCCCGCAACCGTGAAGGCGACCCCCGCCACGACGACCGCCGGCCAGGCCGGTGGTGTTCAGACGCGCGCCTGAACCAAGCAGGGGCAGGGTCGCCGTGGTGGCGGCCCTGCAACCCGGCCGCGGGTATGAACCCTCGGTCGGGCCGGTGTAACCACACCGGCGACAGAATGATGGATAGGATAGCTCGCACATGGCGATGAGCGTTGGAGGGGACTCCTCCGAGAAACCGATGTCGGAGATCAACACGACGCCCCTCGTGGACGTCATGCTGGTGCTTCTCATCATCTTCCTGATCGCGGTTCCCGTTGTGATCCAGTCGGTGCCGCTCAAGCTGCCCGATGTGCGGTTCGACCCGACCACGACCAAGCCGGAAAACGTGTCGCTTTCCGTCACGTCCGAGAACGGCCAGTGCGCGGTCTATTGGAACCTGACCCGGGTCAATTCCAACGAACTGCGTGAACGTGCCGTCACCAAGCTCCAGGCCGAGGTGGATCGGCTTGGCCCGAACATCACGCCGGATCAGCTGCCCGAAGCGCATATCCGCGGGGACGTGAATACGCCCTACCGGTGCATCGGCGGCACCATCTACACGATGCAGCAGGCCGGTTTCGCCCGCGTCGGCTTCATCTCCGAGCCGGCCCCCGGCCAAAACCCGCGCGCCTGACACGCGGCCTGAAGGAGTAGCTTGCCATGGCAATGAGCGCCGGATCTGACGACGGCGAGCCGATGATGGAAATGAACACGACGCCGTTGATCGACGTCATGCTCGTTCTCCTCATCATGTTCATCATCACCATCCCGATCCAGACGCACGCGGTGAAGGTCGACCTTCCGGTCAACTCGAAGAACGCGCCGCAGAACCCTGTCGACCCGCAGAAGAACAAGGTGGGTATCGATGAGGCGGGTGTCGTCACCTGGAACGGATCGCCGGTCGATGAGGTGACGTTGCGCCAGTATCTCGACCAGTCGGCTGCGATCAATCCCGAGCCGGAACTCCACTTCCAGCCCGCGCCCAACGCGAAGTATGAAGCGGTGGACCGCACGCTCGCGGTGATCAAGCGGTCGGCGGTGACGAAGCTCGGCTTCATCGGCAACGAGCAGTATCGCAACGATTTCTGATCGCTGACGGTCAGGTGAAAGAAGACAGGGCGGTCCCTCGGGGCCGCCCTTTTTCGTTTCTGGATGAGGAGATGGTGAAGCTGGGCAAGGCGCGTCCGGAGCATATGCCAGCGCAGCGATCAGGCTCCACTCCCCCCCCGGCATGAGCAGCGATTGGACCAGCATCGGGCGCGACCCTCCGCCTGTTGGAGGTCATCGTTCATGATGCCGAGCGACTGAGGGCCGACTCAGCGGGCTTCCTGTGGCCCCGGTAGGAAGTGCAGGGCGGGGTGGGTTATGGGGTCGCGGGTGAGGTGGCGGGTGTCGCGGGCATAGTCGACGGTCATTTGCCAGGGGGCGGCGTCGCCTTGTCTGGGGAGGGAGTCGAGGGAGCGGGTGACGTAGCCGGCGGCGAAGTCGAGCAGGGGGCGGTTTTCGATCGGGCCGTCCGGCCGTTCGGCAACGACGATCCGGGCGTCGCGTGCATCCATCATTTCCAGCAAGCGACAGAAATGGCGGCAGATCAGACCGACCTTCAGCGTCCAGGAGGCGTTGGTATAGCCGACGGTGAAGCTGAAGTTCGGAACGCCGTCCAGCATCATGCCCTTGTAGACGAGATGCTCCGCCGGATCGATCGTCCTGCCGTCGATCGAGAGGGTCGCGCCGCCGAACAGTTGCAGCTTCAGGCCGGTCGCGGTCACCACGATATCTGCCGCGATCCGCTCGCCCGACGCCATGACGAGGCCCGTTTCGTCGAAGCGGGCGATGGTACCGGTGACGATCGATGCCCGCCCGCCCCGCAGCGCGGCGAAATAGTCGCCATCCGGCACCGCGCACAGCCGCTGGTCCCATGGCGCATAGGGGGGCGTGAAATGGGGATCGAGGGGGAAGCCGGCGGGGAGCGACCGGCGGTTCGCCCAGCGGATGAAGCGGCGGGCGGCGCGGGGGTAGCGC
>NZ_JALNUQ010000015.1:0-64073 GCF_026540875.1 Sphingomonas sp. GM_Shp_2 | reverse complement strand
TTGTTCAAGCTGATGGAATATGTCGAGAACAAGCATCCCGGGCTGCTCGACTTTCTGGAAAACAGCCTCGACCATCTCGGCGACCCGGCCGCGGGCGACGACAAGAATGACGAACAGGTGCGCGAGATCGCACGCCGCATGATCGTCGGCGCCCGGCGCGAAGGAACGGCCTAGACTGGGATTCGTGGCATTGCACTTCGTGGGCTTTCGCGGCGACGAATATGCCCGCGCGGTGCGCATCTTCGGTCCGCCGGATTTCATCCATATGGGCTGGGATCGCTGGGCAAAGATGGAGATCATGCCGGGCGACGTCGCGATCTTCGCGACCGGAGAGGCAGAGGACCATCCGTCGGATCACAGCTTTCCCGATATTCGCGAACTTCCATGAAAGATCTTGAGTGATGAAAGCCGCCGACGTTTTCCACACGCTGGACATTACGCTGAAGCCCGACCCCTCGCGCACGGTGATCCGGCCGTTCAGCTTCAACTATCCCGATGCGTTCAGCGATGGGCGACCGACACGGGCGGAGGCGGTGGCCGCGCGGCTGATGGCGCTGGACCCGGCGATGCGCCAGCGTATCCTGGATCTGCTGCACCATGCGATGCGCACCCGGCATCGCAACGTCGATCAGGTGTTTCTGCGCCGGTTCGAGGAGGTGAAGGATCAACTGGGCGTGACGGTGGAGGCGAGTTGCGACCGGTTGCTGATCGGCGCGTATTTCAGCCAGGAATATGCGTTCGAAAGCGCTGCGCTGTTCAACCCGTCGATCGTGCCGGTTCCCGATCAGGACCCGGATGACGACAATATCGCCTTCATCCTCTCGTTGCGGGGGGTGGGCGAGGGGCACGTTTCGTCCGTCACCTTCCGGTCGGGTAGCTGGGACGGGGGCAGCGGGCTGGTGATCGATCCGCCGAGTTCGCAGGGCGTACCCCCGCGCGTGGAAAAGGGCGACGATGACGGCTGGGTGCGGCTGTGTTCCGAGGAAAGCCAGGACATATCCGAAACGGTGATCTTCCCGATCCTGCCCAGTCAGCGGCAGGGCGTGGAGGATCTGCGCATGGTGCATTTCACCGATCACGATGGCACCCGGAGCATCATCGGCACCTATACCGCCTTTGACGGGCGCGACGCGCGGGCCGAGCTGATCCGCGGCATCGACCTGCGCACCTACGAGATGCGGCCGCTGGCCGGGGCGATGGCGGCGTACAAGGGCATGGCGCTGTTCCCCCGCCGGGTGGATGGCCGCTTCGTAATGCTGGGCCGGCAGGACAACGAGAATATCTGGCTGCTCCGGTCCGACGATCTGCATTGCTGGGAAACCGGCGAGATCATCATGCGCCCCAAATACCCCTGGGAATTCGTGCAGATGGGCAATTGCGGGTCGCCCATCGAGATCGACGAGGGTTGGCTGGTGTTTACCCACGGCGTGGGGCTGGTGCGCGGATATTGCGTGGGCGCCTGCCTTTTGGACAAGGACGATCCGTCCAAGGTACTGGCGCGCACGCCCTCGCCGCTGCTGTTCCCCAGTGCGGAACAGCGTGGCGGCTATGTGCCCAACGTCACCTATAGTTGCGGCGCGCTGCTCCATAAGCGCCGGGTGCTGCTGCCCTACGCCATTGGCGATGAATTCAGCGCCTTTGCCGTGGGCAGCGTCGACGACCTGTTGAGCGTGATGGTGTAAGGCGGCTCAGCCGGCCGGGGGCGGCACCGGCGCATCGCGGTCGCCGGGCGCTCCGTCGCGATCCTCGTCGCGACCGGGGCCGGGGCGATGACCGGGCCCTTCCTTCGGATGACCATGGCCGGGGCGTGGCCCAACCTGTTCCACCGTGCCGTCGGCGGACACCAGATAGGCGGCACGGAGCTGGCCATCGTCGAAGCGCCCCTGAACGGAGATCGTTTGCCCCGCGACGGGCGGGTGATCGGGACGGCCGGCATCGACCATCACCCGGCCGCTGCCATCGGCCATGACGAAACGGTCGCCATAGACCTCCGCCACCCGGCCCCTGATCGTCACGATCCCCTGCGAGGTCGCCAGTCGTGCAATCGGTGTGGCGACGGTGGGTGCCATCTGGATCGCGGGGTGGGACAGGGCGGCGCCGCCAGCACCGCCCGCCGCAGCGCCGATGCCAAGCAGCGTCACCGCCAGCACCGCCCGTCCGCCGGACGACATCCGCGTGATCCGATCGTTCAACTTGCCCATGACATGATCCTTTGCCTTGTTGTCGACCGACAGATAGCGCCGCCCGGTGGGCGCTTCGCTGAACCCCGCGGTTCAGTTTCGGTTTAGCCTGAGGGGGTAGCGAACGCGCGATGCGCATCCTGTTGGTAGAAGACGACGCCGATCTGGGCCCCGCCATCGCCAAGGCGCTGCGGTCGGAGAACTGCGTCGTGGATCTCGTCACCGACGGCATCGATGCCGAGCATCTGGGCGATACCGAGAGCTATGACGCCGCCGTGCTGGATCTGGGGCTGCCACGGCGCGACGGGGTATCGGTGCTGCGCGCCTGGCGGGAGGCGGGCCATGGGTTGCCCGTCCTGATCCTGACCGCGCGCGACGGATGGTCCGACAAGGTGGCGGGGTTCAAGGCGGGCGCCGACGATTTCCTGACCAAGCCGTTTCGTATCGAGGAACTGATGATGCGGCTGCGCGCGATCGTCCGGCGTGCGGCCGGGCATGCGGCGACGACCATCACTTGCGGGCCGCTCAGTTATGACAGCCAGAGCGGCCGGTTCGAGCGGGACGGCTTTCCGCTTCGGCTGACCGGTCTGGAGTGGCGGGTGTTGTCGACGCTGATGTTGTCGAAGGACACGGTGATCGAGCGGGGGGCGCTGATCGAGCGGGTGTATGAGATGAACGCCGAGGGCGATTCCAACAGCCTGGAGGTGATTATCGGACGGTTGCGGCGCAAGGTGGGGGCCGAGCTGATCGAAACGGTGAGGGGGCGGGGGTACCGGCTGACGGCGGAAGGGCGGCGGTGAGGGCGTGGCCGCGATCGATCCGGGTGCGGATGCTGGCGCTGTCGGTGGTGGCGGGGATGGTGGCGCTGGTCCTGGCGGCGGTGGCGGCGACGGGCATATTGACGCGGGTGGTGACCGACGGGATCGACCGGCGGCTGGATGCGCAGATCGCTCTGCTGGCGAGCAGCGTGAGAGCCGATGGGCGCATCGACGCAGCGCGGCTGGCGGCGGTGCGCCCGGCGCTGGAGGCGGGTCCGGGCTGGGACTGGCGGATCGCCGGGCCGGGCGGGGTGACGGCCAGCGACACCTTCCTGCTGGCCCCCGACGAAGGGCCCGTGCGCCATCACGACCGGCCGCGTACCCGGCGCGGGCGGGGGCCGGACGGGGCGCCGCTGCACGCGCGCGAGGTGGTGCTGGCGACCGGCGGCGGGCCCGTCGTGCTTAGCGCGGCGGCACCGCGCGGGATCGTCGAGCGACCCATTCGCGATGCGGTGGCGCCGCTGCTGACCCTGCTCGCCCTGTTAATAGTGCTGCTTGCCGTCGCTGCGGTCGTCCAGGTCTTTTACGGCCTGCGACCGCTGCGCGCGATCGAGCGCGCGATCGTCGCGGTGCGCGACGGGCGTGCCGATGCGGTGCCGGAGGATCAGCCCGCCGAACTGCGTCCCCTGGCGGAGGAACTGAACGCGCTGGTCCGCGCCAACGGTGCCGCGCTGGCCGCCGCGCGGCAGTCGGCGGCCAATCTGGCGCATGCGCTCAAGACCCCGGTGGCCGCACTCGCGCTGGAGCTGCGTGACGATCCGCCGCGCGCGCATCTGGTCGACCGGATCGATGCCACGTTGCGCCATCATCTGGCCCGCGCGCGCGACCGGGTGGTGGGGCGACGCCCCGATACCGACATCGCCGAGGCGGCCGGGGCGCTGGCCGCCACCTTGCGCAAGCTGAGCGGCGGGCGCGTCGCCATCGACACCGCCATTGCCCCCGGCCTTCACGCCGCGATTGAGCCGGGGGATTTCGACGAGCTGCTCGGCAATCTGCTCGACAATGCGGTGCGCCATGCGGCCGGGCGCGTGGACGTGAGGGGGCAGGCGATCGCGGGCGGGGTCCGCCTCTGCGTGGAGGATGACGGGCCGGGCATCGCCCCGGACGCGCGGCAACGCGCGCTGGCGCCCGGCGTGCGGCTGGACGAACGGGGCGAGGGGCATGGCTTCGGGCTGGCGATCGTGCGCGAGTTGAGCGAGCTGTATGGCGGGCGCCTGGAGCTTGCCACGGGTGCCGCCGGTGGCTTGCTGGTCACGGTGATCCTGCCGCGCGGATAGGGCGTCAGCCGTCCCGCCACGCGGCCATGGCCGCGCGATATGCCGCCTCCGCGCGGGCGCGGACTTTTTCCAGCCGGGCGGCGGTGCGCTCATGCTCGCGGTCCAGTTCGCGGCGTTCGCGCCGGATCGCCGCCTCGCGTGCCTCCACCGCCGCACGCGCCGCCGCATAAGCCTGTTCGGCGTCCTCCAACGCGGCCTCGGCGGCGTCCAGGGATTTGCGCGACGGGCGCGGCGGGGTTTTTCGGGCCGGCCTGGCAGAAGGTGTAGGCCGGGGTTTCGAGGCGGGAAGGGCGGCAAGGTGATCGGCGATCGACCCACGCGCCTTGCGCACGACCTCGCCGGGACGGGCCAGCGGTTCGGCGGTCAGGGCGGGATCGGTCACCACCTCCGCTGCGCCGCGCGCGAACAGATTGACGTCCGCCCCCCAGGCGGTCAGGGCCGCCTTCTGGCTGGGTGCGGCGACATAGGCGTCGTGAAATCCGATCGGCGTTCGGAAGACCTTCAGCTTGGCAGGCATGACCGGTAAACGCCCGAACCCGGCGATCGGCGACAAGGCGCTATGGTTGTTGTGTAAAAGCCGATAGTTGGCGCGTGGGAGATGGGTATGACGCGCTTGATCGATCGGCTGAGGCAAGTTCGGCATTCCGACGAACGGATCACCGCACAGGTGCGTGCGGTGCTCGTGGAATCGCTGTACGCCTCTCCGCAATCGCTGATCATCGGCGCGTTGACCAGCAGCGCGATCGCGGCCGTGGTCGGCTGGTATAGCGGCGATGCCTGGCTGATCTGGTGCGGGCTGTTGATCGGCCTGGTCGGTCTGGTGCGGATCGGCGATGCGGTGCGGCTGTACCGGCACGAACGACGCGGCGCGGCATCGGTGCGGCGACAGGAACGCGGCTACCGGCTGGGGGCGCTGAGTTATTCGGGGCTTCTCGGGCTGTTCGGGCTGTTGACCCTGACCCGCACCGACCACGGCGTGCTGCAACTGCTCTCCGTCACCACCGCGATCGGCTATGCCGCGGGGATCGCCGGGCGTAATGCCGGGCGGCCGTTGATCGCGCTGGCGCAGCTGTGCTGCGCGTCGCTGCCGCTGGTGGTCGGGCTGCTGATCGCGCTGCAGCCGCTCAAGGCCGTTCTGGCGGTCGTCATCCTGCTGTTCGTGGTGGCGATGATGGACATCACGCTGCAAACCTATCGTGCGATCCTGAAGGCGACGACGGTGTCGGCCGAAAACGCGGCGCTGGCCGAGCATCATGCGCTGCTGGCGCGGCGCGACGACCTGACCGGCGTGTCCAACCGCACCGATTTCCGGGAGCGGTTCGAGGCGCGGTTGCGGCATTTGCCGGTGGCGGGCGGCAAGCTGGTGCTGTTGTGGCTCGATCTGGACCGGTTCAAGGAGGTGAACGACAGTTTCGGGCATCTGGCGGGCAATGCGCTGCTGGTCGCGGTGGCCAAGCGCCTGAAGGATGCGTTCGGCGACAGCGGCATCGTCGCGCGCCTGGGCGGGGACGAGTTCGCGATCATCTGTTCCACCCCGAACGGCAAAGGCGCGGCCGAGATCGGGCGCACCATGCTGCAACTGGTGAAGCAGCCGGTGCTGCACGGCGGCCATACGCTGCGCACCACCGCGTCGATCGGTGTCGCTATCGCCCCGGAAAATGGCGGTGACGCCGATACCCTGCTGAAGAACGCCGACCTGGCGCTGTACCGCGCCAAGGAGGGCGGGCGGGGGCAGTTGTTTTTCTACGAGCCGGTCATGGACGAGAAGATCGAGCGGCGCCGGCAGCTTGGTGCCGAGTTGCACGGGGCGCTGGAGCGCGGCGAGTTCCACCTGATGTTCCAGCCGATCTTCGATCTGGGCAGCGGGCGGGTCCGTTCGTGCGAAACGCTGCTGCGCTGGACCAATCGCCGATACGGGGCGGTGTCCCCGGCCGAGTTCATTCCGGTCGCGGAGGACAATGGCCAGATTGTGGCGATCGGCACCTGGGTGTTGCACGAGGCGTGCCGCGCGGCGAAAAGCTGGCCGGACGAGGTCACGATCGCCGTCAACCTGTCGCCGATCCAGTTGCGCTCCACCAATCTGGCGCGGGTCATCACCGATGCGCTGGATGCCACCGGCCTGCCACCCGAGCGGTTGACGCTGGAGGTGACCGAATCCGTGCTGCTCGACGATGTCGACGCCTCGCTGGCCGCGCTGGAGGCGCTGAACCGGATCAAGGTCTGCACGACGCTGGACGATTTCGGTACCGGCTATTCCTCGCTCAGCTACCTGACCCAGTTCCCGTTCCAGACGCTGAAGATCGACCGGTCGTTCATCACCGACCTGGAACGCAGCCCCGCGTCGATCGCGATCGTGCAGACCGTGGTCGATCTGGCGGCCAAGCTGGGCATGCGCACCATCGCCGAGGGGGTGGAGACGCAGGCGCAGATGGATCAGCTGCGCCGCACCCGTTGCGATGCGGTACAGGGTTTCCTACTGGCGGAGCCGATGCCGGCGAACATGGTGGAGGCCATGTTCGCCGGTGACAACCCGAGCTAGTCGGGAGGCCGAGCTAGTGAATTGGCCGGATCAGCCGGCCTTCTCCAGCAGGCGGGTCTGTGCGCCGATCAGGCGGCGCATCAGTTTCAGGTCGCCTTCGCTCAGGCGCAGGGCGGCATCGGCCCACAGGTCGACCACCGCCTCAAGCTCGGCCAGGGTCAGCGGATTGACCGCGCGCGACGCTTCATAGATCGCGCAGTGCGCGCTGTGGCGCCGGCGATTGTGGCGGATATAGTCCTCCACCACGCGCCGCCCTTCGCCGGGCTCCGCAAGGCCGTGGACGAGGCCCATGTCGTACAGCTCCTCCGCGCTGTAGGTGCGACCGCTCAGGATCATCTGTTCGGCACGTGCCGCACCCAGCCGACGCGACAGGAAGCAGTGCGCCCCCATGCCGGGGAACAGCCCGAACAGCGTTTCGGGCAGGCCGAAGCTGGCGCCGCGCTCGGCGATGACGACGTTGAACGACAGCAGCGCCTCGAACCCGCCGCCCAGCGCATCGCCCTGGACCAGCCCGATGGTGACGATGGGGCGTTCTAGCCCCAGCATGTTGCGGTGGAGGATCGCGACGCAGGCCCGGCCATAGCGGACCAGTGCCGCCCGGTCGCCGGCCCGGATATGCTGCGAAAACAGGTCCAAGTCGCCGCCCAGCGAGAATATGCCGGGAAAGCTGGAGCCGAGCACCAGATAGCGGATCCGCATCGCCCCGGTGATGCTGGCCCGGACGATGTCGTCCTGCCAGCGGGCGAATTCCCCGAGCAGGTCGGGATTGAAGCTGGGCCGGGTGCGCGGGCGCATATAGGTCCACAGCGTGTCCAGATCGGGATCATGGCTAACGTCCAGTTGCGCGAGGCGGAACAGCGGCGCGGGGTCGGCCGCGGGGCGGGTGTGCAGGCCGGCCGCGACGGAGGGATCGTGGATGGTCATGGGTTTTCCTCTGGAAGCGCAGCGTGATGCTGCCGCCTGAGGATAGATCGGCGATGCACTGCGCGGGAATTCGCCTGAACCGCACCAAAGGGGCAAATTGTCCGGGTGACACAGGGGGTTGATACCGGTAGGCGGCGCATGTGCAGGTCGTCCGGCATCTTCTGGCGCAACGCCGTCTGGCCGTGCTGATCTGCGCGGCGGCGTTGCTGATGAAGCTGCTGATCCCGGCCGGATATATGATCGGCAGCGATCACGGCCGCCTGTCCATCATCCTGTGTCCCGGTATCGCCGCGCCGGCAGGGGATCCGGTCGCCGCCATGCCGATGCCGGCCATGCACGGCGAGATGGCCGATCACCGCGCGCCGGAAAATCACGGAAAGGCGCGCGATCACGGCAGGGCGGAGATGCCCTGCGCCTTTTCCGGCTTGTCGACCGCCAGCCTGGGCGCGGTCGATCCCGTGCAACTCGCCGCGCTCATCGCCTTCGTCATGGCGATCGGGTTGGCGGGGGTGTTGCTGCCCATGCCGTCGGGGCCCGCCTATCTTCGGCCGCCCTTGCGAGGACCACCGCTCCACCTTTGACCGCTCGCGTTTCGGCCTGGCCGCTGCGCGTGTTTGTTCTGCGGCCCGGCGGCGTGAGCGTCGGGCCGGTCAAAGGCATCGATCATGACCAGACCAGTTTTCGGGGCGGCGCTTGCCGTGCCTTGCCTCCTGCTGACGACCATGGCGGGCGCGCAGGCGCGCGATCCTTCGACATCGGCTGTGCGGGGCGATGCGACGCCGGCGTCGACCATCGTCGTGACCGGGCAGCGCGACCCGCTGAAGCTGGACGACCGCGCGCAGGCGGGAAGCCGTCTGGGCCTGTCGATCCGCGAGACGCCGGCCAGCATCGAGATACTGACCCAGGACGAATTGCAGATCCGCGGCCTGCGCACCGCGCGCGAGGCGTTCAACGACGTGGTGGGGGCGATTGCGGGCAATGTGCCAGGCAATCCCGCGGTGGTGACCTTGCGCGGCTTTGCCGGCAACACGGTGTCGATCCTGCAGGACGGGGTGCGCGTATCGGCCTCCACCGTCGTCCAGCGCGACACCAATATCTGGCATTACGACCGGGTGGAGGTGCTGAAAGGCCCGGCCTCCGTTCTGTATGGCGAAGGGGCGCTGGCCGGCGTCATCAACAAGGTGACGCGCAAGCCCGTGGCGGGGGAGCGGCATGTCGACATGCTGGTAAGTGCGGGCAGCTTCGGCACCGTGTTCGCCGCCGGTGGCGTCAACCTGCCGGTGTCGCCCGAGCTCGCGGTGCGGGCGGATGCCAGCTATCAGCGGTCGGACAGCCTGTACGATGTCGACAATAACGACAGTTTTTCGGCCGGGCTGACCGCCAGTGCGCTGTGGCGCCCCGGTGATCGCCTGTCGCTCCTGGTCGCGGTGGAGCATTTCGAGGACCGCTACGACGCCACCTATCAGGGATTGCCGCTGATCCCGGCGGCCTTTGCGCTGCGGCCGACCGATGCGGTGCACTCGAACCGCGGACTGGTTGCCGACCGGGCCCTGCGCCGGCGCAACTACAACCCGCTAGGCGCCTATTCGGGCAGCGACGAGACGACGCTGCGCACCCGGCTGGACTGGCAGGTGGCAGGCGGCTGGACGCTGGCGATCGATTTGACCGGCTATACCGCCGAGCGCGCGTTCCTGCTGGCGGACAATCAGGTGTTCCGGGCGCCGAGCGCCGGCTTTCCGAACGGCAGCTTCATCCAGAGCTATCAGGATTTCCGACACGACCACCGCTTCTGGAACGCGCGCGGGGTGATCGGCCATGACGGGCCGGTTGGGGGCTTGCGCAATCGCTTCAGCCTGGGGGTAGAGCATAACGACACCGATTTCAGCAGCCTGCGCCGGCAGGCGCCGGCGAGCGCGCTGCCCGCGTTCGATGTCCGCCGCCCGGCGGTGGTGCCGCGCCCGACCTCGCCCGCGATCTTCACCAGCGGCGACGTCACGTTCGACTCGCGGCTGAAACAGACCTCCGTCTTTGCGGAGGATGCGCTGAACCTGACGAACACATGGCTGCTGGTGGGCGGCGTGCGCTGGGATCACATGGCGCTCGACCGCGCGACGATCCAGAATGTCGGCGGGGCGGTGGACCGCAACAGCCCGACCTTCGACCCGGTATCCTGGCGCGCGGGCACGACCTGGGACGTGGTGCCGGGGGTCACGCTCTACGGGCAATATACCACCGCGGTGTCGCCCGTATCCTCGATCCTGCTGACGTCGGTGGGGAATAGCCGGTTTCGGTTGACCAGGGGGCGCGCGTATGAGGCGGGGTTCAAGGCGAGCGGGTGGAGCGGCCGGGCGAGCGTGACCGGGGCGGCGTACCGTATCGAGCAGCGGGACATATTGACGCGCGATCCGAGCGATCCGGCGCGGTCCGTGCAAGGCGGTCGCCAGTCGTCGCAAGGCGTGGAGTTGAGCGCGGTGGTGATGCCGGCCAGGGGGATGCGGCTG
Source organism: Sphingomonas sp. GM_Shp_2 (assembly GCF_026540875.1). Classification (NCBI taxonomy): domain Bacteria; kingdom Pseudomonadati; phylum Pseudomonadota; class Alphaproteobacteria; order Sphingomonadales; family Sphingomonadaceae; genus Sphingomonas; species Sphingomonas sp. GM_Shp_2. The sequence goes on along the minus strand of NZ_JALNUQ010000015.1, from coordinate 53,834 downwards.
GCGGGGGGAGCGTCTTATGTCGAGGCGCGGTACGATGCGCTGTCCGAAGTGGTGGGCGGGGTGCGCGTCGACCGGAGCGGCAACCGGCCGGTCAACGTGCCTGCCACCACCCTCAACGCCTCCGCGCTCTATACCACCCGGGGCGGGGTGACGCTGGGCGGGTTCGTGCGCCATGCCGGGGCGTTCTTCGCCGATACCGCGAACACCATCCAGGTGGCGGGGCATGCGGTGGTCGATGCCAGCCTGTCCCTGCCCGTCACGGCGCAGGCGACGCTTACGCTGCGCGGACGCAACCTGACCGATGCGTTCTACGGCGAATATTCCGGCTACCCCAGCACCAACGTCTATATCGGCGCACCGCGATCGTTCGAGGTCGCGCTGGCGGCGCGGTTCTGATGCGCCTGTTCGCACGGCGCCTGCACCTGTGGCTGGGTCTAACGCTGGGCGGGCTGTTTGCGCTGCTCGGTCTGACGGGGTCGGCGCTGGTCTTCTACACAGGGATCGACGCCGCGCTGCACCCGGCAGTGCAGGTGGAGCGCGGCGCGCCCGCGCCCGGTGGGCGGTCGCCGGTATGGGACGTCGCACTGGCGACGGGGATGCAGAGCCGGCATCATCCCGGCGGCAAATGGACGTTCGAGGTGACGGGCGAGGGCGGGCCGATCGCGGCGCGCTATTATCCCGCCCCCGGCCATCACGGCGACCGCGAGATGATCTGGTTTTCCGCCGACGGCAAACGGATCGTGCGCGCCGAGCCCTGGGGCGGTTACCTGATGAGCTGGCTGTACCAGCTTCACATGCAGTTGCTGGCCGGCGAATTCGGGCACCAACTGGTCGGCTGGTCCGGCGTGGCGATGCTGGCACTGCTGGTCACCGGCATCTGGGCATGGTGGCCGCGGGGCGAATGGCGCAAGGCACTGGCGTTCAAGCGCCAAGCCGCGCCGATCCGCCGGTTGCGCGACCTGCACAAGCTGGCGGGCCTGTGGAGCATGGCGTTGCTGTTCGTGCTGGTCGCGACCGGGGTGCTGCTCGCCCTGCCCGGCGTTGCCCAGGCGGTGTTCGCGCCCGCCGACATTCCCGCGCCCCATGGCGCCGCCACCGGGGCGCAGCGGATCCCGGTCGTCCGTGCGCTGGCGGTGGCGCAGCGGGCGCTGCCCGACGGACGGCTGACCTTCTTCGACGTGCCGATGACGCCCGAGGCCCCGCTGCGGATGCGCTTCCAGGTGCCGGGCGATCCGCATCCGCGCTTTCCCGGCAGCTATGTGTTCGTCGATCAGGGAACCGGCGCGGTGCTGGCGGTCCATGACGTGCGGCGGGGCGGGCGGGGCACGAGGCTGGCGGCCTGGATCCGAACCCTGCATGACGGCACAGTCGGAGGGGTGGCGACGCGTATCCTGGCGGTGGTGCTGGGGCTGGTGCCGGCCATGCTGTTCGCCACCGGAGTCCTTCACTGGCTGCGTCGGCGCCGGGCGCATACAAGGCCTTGATGTCGATCAACTGTTTTCAGCGCCCCGGCTTTGCGCTAGATCGGCGCCGCTTTGTCGGACCATCGCACCATAGTACCGGAATCGAGCGTCGCCGAGCGTAACCGGCCGGGTTTCCTGACAGGCGGAGGCGCGTGTGCGCGGCTGATCGAGCAACGGGACTGGTCGCGCACGCCGCTCGGGCCGATCGAGAACTGGGACCAGGCGCTGCGCACCGCGACGGCGATCCTGCTGCGCTCGCCGGTGCCGATCGTGATGCTGTGGGGCGCCGCCGGGGTGATGCTCTACAACGATGCCTATTCGGTCTTCGCCGGGGCACGCCATCCCGAGCTGCTCGGCTCCAACGTGCGCGAGGGATGGGCCGAGGTCGCCGACTTCAACGACCATGTGATGAAGGTCGGGCTGGCCGGGGGCACGCTGCATTATCACGACCAGGAACTGACGCTGTACCGCCATGGCCGCCCCGAGCAGGTGTGGATGGACCTGGATTATTCCCCCGTCCTCGACAGCGAAGGCGTGCCGGCCGGGGTGATCTGCTTCCTGGCGGAGACGACGGCGCGCGTGGAGGGGGAGCGGCGCACCGCCTTCCTGCTGGCGCTGTCCGATGCGCTTCGCCCGCTCGACACACGCGCCGCGATCACCAGCATGGCCTCGAAACGGCTGGGGGAATGGCTGGGCGCCAGCCGGGTGTTCTATGCCGAGATCGCCGACGGGCACATGACGGTGGAGCGCGACTATTTCCGCGACGTGCCCACCATTGTCGGCCATCATTCGCTGGAGGCGTTCGGGCCGGACCTGCTCGGCGCATACCGGGCAGGGGTGCCGGTCGTCTCCTACGACGTGCCGGGCGATCCGCGGCTGAACGACGAGGCGCGCGGCGGGCTCGCCGATCGGCGGGTGGGCGCGTTCATCGACGTCATCCTGTTCAACGAAAGCCGGTGGGTCGGCATCCTGGCGGTGCAGTCCGCCACCCCGCGCAACTGGACCGCGGCGGAGGAAAGCCTGGTCCAGGAGGTCGGCGAGCGGGTGAAGTCCGCGGTCGAGCGGGCGCGTGCCGCCGAAGACTTGCGCACGCTCAACGAAACGCTGGAAGAACAGGTGACGGCGCGGTCGGCGGAGCGCGACCGGCTGTGGTACCTGTCGCAGGACATGCTGGCGCGCGCCGATTATGCGGGCATGATGTCCGCGGTCAGCCCGGCCTGGTCGCGGATGCTCGGCTGGAGCGAGGCGGAGCTGCTGGATCGCGGCTATGCCAGCTTCATGCATCCCGAGGATGCGCCCCCGACGCTGGCGGCGATCGCGCACATGGCCGAGACGCGGCAGCCGACCCGGTTCGAAAACCGGATCGCGACGCGCGGTGGCGGCTGGAAACATATCGAATGGACGGTTTCGCCCGAGACGGACGGGGTGAACTTCGTCGCGGTCGGCCGCGACCTGAGCGATGCCAAGGCGCGGGAGGCCGCGCTGGCGGCGGCGCAGGAAGCCCTGCGGCAGAGCCAGAAGATGGAGGCGATGGGCAGCCTGACCGGGGGCGTCGCGCATGATTTCAACAATCTGCTGACCCCGATCATCGGCTCGCTCGACATGCTGATGCGCAAAGGGGTGGGCAGCGAGCGCGAACGCCGCCTGATCGAGGGCGCGCTGCAATCGGCCGAGCGTGCCAAGACCCTGGTCCAGCGCCTGCTGGCGTTCGCCCGCCGCCAGCCGCTGCAGCCGGTGGCGGTCGACGTGGCCCGGATCGTGGACAGCATGGCCGGGCTGATCGGATCGACGCTGGGGCCGACCATCGCCGTCGAGACCGCGCTGGCACCCGACCTGCCGCCAGCGCGCGCCGACCTGAACCAGCTTGAGATGGCGCTCCTGAACCTGGCGGTGAACGCGCGCGATGCGATGCCCGATGGCGGACGGCTGACCATCGCCGCTGCCCGCGAGAGCGTGCGCAAGGGCGACGGGCGCGACGTTCCGCCGGGCCATTATGTCCGGTTGGGCGTCGCCGATACCGGTTCCGGCATGGATGCCGAAACGGTGAAGCGCGCGATCGAGCCGTTCTTTTCCACCAAGGGGATCGGCAAGGGCACCGGCCTTGGCCTGTCGATGGTGCATGGCCTGACCGCGCAGCTGGGCGGCGGGCTGACGATCGACAGTGCGGTCGGCGCGGGTACGACGATCAGCCTGTGGCTGCCGATCAGCGCCACCGCGGTCAGCGACGACGAGCCGCTGCCCGAGGCCGCGCCGGCCTTGCAGGCGGTGGGCACAGCACTGCTGGTCGACGACGAGGATCTGGTGCGGATGAGCACCGCCGCGATGCTCGCCGATTTCAGCTATGCGGTGGTGGAGGCGACGTCGGCGGAAGAGGCGCTGCGGCTGCTGTCCGCCGGGCTGGAGCCCGATATCCTGGTCACCGACCATCTGATGCAGGGGATGAGCGGGGCCGAGCTGGCCCGCCTGTTGAAGACGACGCATCCGGAGCTGCCGGTGCTGATCGTATCGGGCTATGCCGAGGAAGACGGCATCGATGCCGATATGCCGCGGCTGACCAAGCCGTTCCGCCATGCGGATCTGGCCGCCAGCCTGGCGGCGCTGTCGGTGCCTGCCCGGATCGGGTGAGGCGACCGGCGCCGCGATGCGCCGATCGATGACGACGGTGTGTTTTCGCCGATCCCGGTTGCCGTAGAACAAGGCCGGGCAGGGTAGCAAAGCGCGTGGCATGCATGGGCGTGCGGGCGCGGCTGTCTCTTTTCACCGATCGAACCGCGTGATTGACGGGGGCGACAGGGTTGTCGTGATTCGATTGTCAGGCCGCCAAGGAATTGCCGCGGGCAAAGCCATTGGGCCGGTGCGCGACATCTTTCCGGCGCCTTTCATGTACGTAATCGTACATTGCGAGAAAAGTTGTGCGAAGATGCGTCGATTTACCCCTCACCTGCGTATCTGCTCTGTCGGAAGGCCACAGGGAAGGCGCTACTTCGACGATCCGGTCTGCCATAGTTGATATCGAAGTTCGGCTCCGCCCGTCGCAAGCATCGAAGATTATCTTTAACGTACATGTTGAGTATAGGGTTGTCTGGAACAGTTCACGCTCTGCGGGAAAGCCGCGGAGCTATTGCTGTTTGGCAAACCTGCGATTTGTAAGTTTTTGTAAATCTGGGTTAGATGCTCTTGCAAAGTTGAAATTTGCCATGTTACGCACGTGATCACAAGGATAAGTGACTAGGAGATGCGTAATGGGCAATCAGATCGATCCGATAATTGATGCGCTCGAATCGCGTGCTGAAAGGCGCAATGACCGTCGCGCTTTCTTCACGGCTGCATTGGGCGCGGCGGCGGTAGGCACGGCCTTCGCCTATTCCGATCCGGCAAAAGCGCAGGCGGCGGTCACCGATGCCGACATATTGAACTTCGCGCTGAACCTCGAATATCTGGAAGCGCAATTCTACCTCTACGCGGTAAACGGCACAGGTCTTCCGGCGGCGTTGACCGCGGCCGGGTCGGGCACGGCGGGGGGAACGGTCACGGGCGGTGCCCGCGTCGATTTCACCAGCGACCCGAATGTTGGTGCCTATGCGCGCGAGATCGCCGCGGACGAGCAGGCCCATGTCCAGTTCCTGCGCACCGCATTGGGAAGTGCGGCGGTGGCGATGCCCAACATCAACATTTCCGGTGCCGCCAATGGTCCGTTCACCGCGGCGGCCCGGGCCGCAGGCGTCGTGGGCGCCACCGAAACCTTCGACCCCTATGCCAATCCGAACAACTTCCTGTTGGGCGCCTTCATCTTCGAGGATGTCGGAGTGACCGCCTACAAGGGCGCGGCACCGCTCATCACCAACAAGACGTTTCTGGAGGCCGCGGCCGGTATCCTTGCGGTCGAGGCGTATCATGCGGCGATCGTGCGCACGACGCTCTACGCCAAGGGCATTCCGGCGCTGATCGATGCGACCGAGCGGATCTCGAACGCCCGCGACGCGCTGGACGGCAGCCCGGCCGAAGACCGGATCCGTGGCATCGGTCCGGACAGCGATCAGGGCATCGCACCGTCGGGCAGCGGCAACACGCTGACCTCCAACATCGCGCCGCTGAACGTCAACGGGCTGGCATATAGCCGGACGCCCGGTCAGGTCCTGAACATCGTCTATCTGAACGCGGCCACCACCACCATGGGCGGGTTCTTCCCCAATGGCGTGACCGGCAGCATCCGATCGACCACGTGAGCGTCCCGCCACGTCCAGATGCCCTGACCTATCCTTTCATCCGGGATGACTCTCATGATTGATCATCGCAAAGCGCTCGATATCCTCGCCGCAGCCGACGCGCGTCGCGCCGCCCGGCGACAGTTCCTCAAGGTTGCCGGCGGCAGCACCCTTGCCCTTGGCGGCGCGACCCTCTTGTCCGGCTGCTTCGATTCCGAGGGCGACGATGCCCCGATGCCGACGCCCACCCCCACCCCGGCGCCGCCCGCGGTTACCGACAGCGACATCCTGAACCTGGCGCTGAACCTCGAATATCTGGAAGCGCAATATTATCTGTTCGCGGTCAACGGCACCGGCCTTCCCGCCAGCCAGACCGCCAGCGGCACGGGCGCGGCGGGTGGCACCGTCACCGGCGGCGCGCAGGTGAACTTCACCGGCGACCCGCTGATCGGCGCCTATGCCCGCGAAATCGCGGCGGACGAGGCGGCGCACGTCGCCTTTCTGCGCACCGCGCTCGGGTCGGCGGCGATCGCCATGCCCAACATCAACATATCGGGCGATGCCAGCGGCGCCTTCACTGCGGCCGCGCGGGCGGCGGGCGTGGTCGGGGCTACCGAAACGTTCAACCCTTATGCCAACCCCAACAACTTCCTGCTGGGTGCCTATCTGTTCGAGGATGTCGGGGTCACCGCCTACAAGGGTGCGGCGCCGCTGTTGACGAGCAAGGTGTTCCTGGAGGCGGCGGCCGGCATCCTGGCGGCAGAGGCCTATCATGCCGGTCTGGTGCGGACCGTGCTGTACGCGCGCGGCGTCGGCACCGCGGCGCTGCTGACGGCGAGCAGCCGCATCTCGGACGCGCGCGACGCGCTCGACCAGGGTGGCGATACCGATCAGGGGCTCACCACCGCGGCCGGGGCCGCCAACATCGTTCCGGCCGACGAGAACGCGATCGCCTATAGCCGCAACAGCCGTCAGGTGCACAACATCGTCTATCTGAACACCAACGGCGCGAACCTGAACGGGGGCGGCTTCTTCCCCAACGGGACCAACAACCCCAATCCGACGCTTCGCGTGGGACTGCCCTGATCCTCACGGCCAAGCGATGATCGGGAGGGGGCCCATGTGCCCCCTCCCATGCAGCGATTGAAGGGAGTAGATGATGAAACTGACGGGTTTTCTTGGCGCCGCGACGGCGCTCGTGATCGCCGCGCCGGCGATGGCGCAGGATGCGGACCGGGGGTTCAACGGCATCTATGTCGGCGCCGCCGGTGGCTATGACGTGCAGCCGAACGATGTCGGCTCCGGCGTTTTGTTCGACCGGAACCTGGACGGGCAATATGGCGACGTGGTCCGCACCGGATCGGGCGCCAATGCCTTCTCGCCGGGCTTCTGCAATGGCCAGGCGCGCAACCAGCTTAGCCCAGCCGCGGGCGGCAGCTGCGCCAACGACAAGGACGACTGGGCCTATTATGGGCGGATCGGTGCCGATGCGCAGCGCGGGCGCATCGTGGTCGGCATCGTCGGTGAGTTCGGCACGACCAACATCACCGACGGCGTTTCGGCCTTTTCCAGCACCCCGGCGAGCTATGTGTTCAACCGCGGCATCGACTGGGAGGCCGGCATCCGGGGGCGCGTCGGCTTCACCCCCAACGACACCACGCTGTTCTACGGCACCTTCGGTCCCGGTTACGCCCGGATCGACCGCGCCTTCGGATCGACCAACACGACCAACACCTTCACCGGCAGCGGCAAGCGCAACCAGTTCGGTATCCAGGGTGGCGGCGGCATCGAGCAGCGCATCGGCCAGCACCTGTCGATCGGGCTGGAATATGTCTACCACCAGTATCAGGACAATGATTACGTCGTCCGCGCGACCGGCGCGGCCGGGACGCCGTTCACCAATGCGGCCAATGGCGGCAGCACGTCGGGAACCGACTTCATCCGCACCGACGACAAGTTCCGGTGGCACTCGATGCGGGCCACGGTGGGCTTCCGCTTCTGACGGACGATCTGGGCCCGCCTCGGGTGGGCCCAGATCGCGCCTATCCCTTCACGCTGCCGCCGAGCAGCCCGGTCATGTAGTGACGTTGCAACGCCAGGAAGATCGCCAGCACGGGCAGCGTCGTCACCACCGCGGCGGCCATCATCAGCTCCCCCTCCGCGGCATGTTCGCGCCCGATCGCGGCGACCGCGACGGGCAGCGTGTATTTATGTTGGTCCGACAGGACGATCAGCGGCCATAGAAAATCGTTCCAACTTGCCAGGAACAGGAACATCGCCAGCGTGACCACGATCGGCGACAGGAGCGGCAGCACGATCGAGGCGAAGATGCGCGCCTCGCTCGCGCCGTCCAGCCGCGCGGCGTCGATCATCTCGTCGGGAATGCCGAGCGCCGCCTGCCGGACGAACAGGATGGCGAAGACGCCGGCCAGGCTGGGCAGGATCACGCCGGCATAGCTGTTGACCAGCCCCACCTCCTTCAGGATCAGGAACAGCGGCAGCATCGCCACCTGCCCCGGCACGATCAGGCTGATCACCAGCAGGCGGAGCAACCGGGCGCGACCGGCAAAGCGCAGCTTCGCAAAGGCATAGCCCGCCGGCACGGTCAGCAGCAGCGCCAGCAGCGTGGCGAGCGCGGCGATGCCCAGACTGTTCCACAAGGCCGGCAGCACCCGGTAGTCGAACCACGCGCCGTCGATCAGCCGGCGGACGAGCAGCTCGTGATAATTCTCCCACGACCAGCGGCTTGGCCAGAAGGGCGGGGGCGACCGGCTCGCCTCCCCACGCGGCATGAAGGATACGGTGACCATCCAGCCGAGCGGGAGCAGGGTGAGCGCGGCCAGCACCGCGACCAGCGCATTGGCGACGAGGCCGCGCAGCATCCGGGGGCGCATCACAGCCACTCGTAACGCCGGCCAATGCGCGCCTGCACCGCGGTGAGGGCCAAGATCAGCACGAACAGGATCAGCGCCACCGCGCTTGCCTGCCCCAGATTCCACCATTTGAAGCCTTCGTCGAACATGAAGTAGAGTACCGTGACCGTGCTTTGCGATGGCCCCCCTTGCGTCATCACATAGGGCTCGGCGAAAAGTTGCAGGAACCCCGCCACGCTCATCACCGCGGCGAGCAGCAGCGTCGGGCCGATCGCGGGCAGGGTGACGTGGCGGAAGCGCGCCCAGCGCGAGGCTCCGTCGAGCCGTGCCGCCTCCATCAGTTCGTGGGGCACCGCGGACAAGGCGGCGGTGAACACGATCATGTTGTAGCCAAAGATCTTCCACGTCACGAACAACAGGATCGCCGGGATCGACAGGCTTGGGTTCCCCAACCAGTCGACTGGCGCGATGCCGAGCAGGGCAAGACCCCGGTTGAGCAGGCCGAAGCGGGTGTTCAGCAGGAACTGCCACACCGTGGCGGTCGCGACCACGCTGGTCACATAGGGCGCGAACAAGGCGACGCGCCACAACGGCTTCCACCGTACCGTGGCATCGTTCAGCAGCAGCGCGGCGAGAAGCGAGGTGCCGATCGCCATCGGCACGCCGATCGCGGCGAACAGCGCGGTATTGCCCAGCGCGCGCCAGAAAAGCGGCGTGGACAGAAGCGTCGAGAAGTTGCCCCATCCGACGAACCGCAGATTGGCCCAGTCGGCAAGCGCATAGACGCTGTAGTCCGTGACGCTGAGCGCCAGGGCCAGCGCGGTCGGCACCACCAGCACCAGCAGGATGATCGCCAGCACGGGCGCGACGAACGCCCAGGCGGTGCGCGACTGGCGCGTCATGCGATCCGCCCCGCCGCGACCAGTTGCCGGCGCTTGGCAAGGATCGCATCGGCGCGCGCATTCATCGTCGCGGTCGCCTCGCGCATGGTCAACTGGCCGCGTATCAGTCGCTCGGCGACCAGTTGCACCTCGATGCGGATGCGTTCCCATTCGACGATGTCGGGGGCATGGGCGGGATACTGCATCTGGTCGCGAAAGGGGGCGAGGACCGGCGCCTGCATCTGCGGCGCGGCCCAGGCCGCCATTCGCGCGGGCAGGCTGCCGATCAGGCGCTGGAACTCCAGCTCGGCGGGAATGCCGGTCATGTGGCGGACCAGTGCCCAGGCATCGGCCGCGCGCGTCGTCTCGGCGGAGACCGCCAGACTGGCGCTGATCCCGCTTGCCGCACCCGCGCCGTGGGGGCCGGGCATGCGCGCGACGCCCCAGCGATCCTCCGCCATTTCGCTGCGCCGGCGCCGCAGGTCGAGCAGCATCGCGGGCGAGCGCGGATAGACGGCGAAGCGCCCTTGCGCGAATGCGGCAAAGGGGTCCTGCAACTCGGTGGAGAGCATGGTGGGGGCCAGCCGGTCGTCATACAGCGATTTGTAGAAGGACAGGGCCTCGACGAACGCGGGTGCGGCGAAATCGCCGCGGGTGTTTTGGTCGCGCAAGGCCCTGGCACCGGTCTGCCCGGCAAAGGTGAACAGCGCGTCCCACCAATTGAGCGGCATCAGGAACACCCACTCGTCCGGCCGACGCCGTTTCAGCGCCATTCCCATCGCGCGCCATCCCGCCCAGTCGGGCGGCGGCGCGGCATAGCCCGCGCCCGCCAGCAGATCGCGGGCAAAGAATTGCGCTTGCGGCGCGACCGACCATGGCACTGCATAGTCATCCCCCCGGTAGCGACCCGCCGCGCGCGTCGAGGGGAAGACGCCGGCCAGCAACGCCGGGTCCGGCACAGCCGCAAGCGCGCCGACCAACGCGAACTCACCCACCCAGCCGGCGGGCAGCATCAGCACGTCGGGCATCGCCATGCCCGCCTGCGCGGTGAGCAGCTTTTCGTGCGCGGCGGTCCAGGGCAGCGACTGCACCTCCACCGGGATGCCGGTCGCGCGGGTGAAGGCGGGCATCAGGTGCGGTGCATAATCGCCCTCATAGCTCATCGCCCAGAAGCGCAGCGCCCGCGGGTCCCGGCCGGGCGCGCAGGCGGCCAGCGCGGTGGCGCCGGCGAGCATCGTGCGCCGGGTTATGCCCGCGGCCTGCCCGGCCGGGCGCACGATGAAGGGGTTACCCATGTTATTTTAGTGGCACGTCCAAAGCGCCGGGGCCAGCGTGCAACCAATTGGCCGGTCGCTATTTATCATGGAACAAAACAGAACAAATCGTTCAGGGTGCGATTGAGGGGGACATATACCGATGCCGATGCCGATGCCGACATTCTCGCGCCACGCCCTTCTTGCGGGTGTGGCTGTTTTCGTGGCCGTGCCCGCCGCTGCACAGCAGCAGGCCGATCCGGCTACGCCGGACAGCGCGGCCGAGGCGCCTGCCGCCGATATCGTCGTCACCGGATCGCGCATCCAGCGCCCCGATTACGAGGCGCCCAACCCGATCGTGTCGTTCGATGCCGCGCGTATCCAACAATCGGGCAACACCAACGTCACCAGCTTCCTGCAACGCGTGCCGGCGCTCACCAATTCGCTGGACAGCACGCGCACCGCCGGCAACGCGCAGGCGGACGGCGCGCTGGGTCAGGTCGGGCTCAACCTGCTCGACCTGCGCGGGCTGGGGCCGGAGCGGACGCTGGTGCTGGTCAACGGCCGCCGCCATGTCGCGGGCCAGCCCGATACCGCCGCGGTGGACATCAACGCGATCCCCACCGACCTGATCGAGCGGGTCGACGTGCTGACCGGTGCGGCCTCGGCCATCTACGGCGCGGACGGGGTGTCGGGGGTGGTCAACTTCATCCTGCGCCGCGATTTCGACGGGGTCGCCGCGCGCGGGCAGGTGGGGATTTCGGAACGCGGCGACGCGGGCAACCGGTTTGCGTCGGTGATCGTCGGGCGCAACTTCGCGGACAATCGGGCGAACCTGACCGCGGCCTACGAATATTATGGCGAGGACCCGCTCGCCAATGACGATCGCGATTTCCTGAGGGGGGCGAACCGCGCGAACTTCGTCAATCTGAACGGCTATGACCCGACCCGGCCGGGCAGCTACCAGTCGGGGCCGGTGCGCGACCTGCGCTACCCGGACAGTTCCACCTATGGCATCGTCGATATCGGCGGCGTCCGCTACCGCGGCGACGGCGCGATCTATACGCCGGGCGTGCGGCTGGACAATGACGGCTATTCGACGGGTGGGGACGACACGCCGGTCGCGGGCTATATCGGCGACATCTTTCCCCGGACGGAGCGCCATGCCTTCAACCTGCTCGGCCGGTTCGATGCGTCGGACGCGTTCAAGCTGAGCGTGGAGGGCAAGTTCGTCCAGACCGAGGTGACGACCTTTGCCGGCTATGGCGGCAACTATCCCGCCACCATCGCGCTCGACAATCCGTTCGTTCCGGCCACGATCCTCGCGGCCGCCAATGCCGCCGGGCTGGGCTCGATCGACATCAGCCGCAACAATTTCGATATTCCCCGCCGCGGCGAGCGGGACCGGCGCCGCACCTGGCGCGGGGTGGTGGATGCGGCCGGCGCGATCAGCGAGCATGCCGCCTACGACATATCCTATACCTATGGCCGCACCGACCTGCGCGCGACGAAGCTGAACGACCGGCTGGCAACGCAGTTCACCCAGGCGCTGGACGCCGTTCGCGATCCCGCCACGGGGGCGATCGTCTGCCGCTCCGCCGCGGCGCGGGCGGCGGGCTGCGTGCCCGTCAACACCTTTGGCGCGAACACGGTGAACCCGGCGTCGTTCGATTACTACCTGTTCGATCCGGTCAGCGATGCGCGGATCGAACAGCATGTGGTGAACGCAGCCCTGACCGGTGATTTCGGGCAGTTCTTCACCCTGCCCGGCGGGCCGGTGCAGTTTGCGGTGGGCGGCGAATACCGCCGTGAATCCAGCCGCTTCCGCCCTGCGCAGGAACTGGTCGACAACATCTTCTACCAATATGACGAATATGTCATCCCGACGCCGTCCAGCGGCCGGTTCGACGTGTGGGAGGCGTTTGGCGAGCTGAACGTGCCGCTGTTGAAGGACATGCCCTTTGCCCATCTGTTGTCGGTGGGCGCGGCCGGGCGCTATTCAGACTATTCGACGGTGGGCAACACGCGCGCCTATCAGTTCAACGGCATCTGGGCACCGGTCGAGGATATCAGTATCCGCGGATCCTATGGCCGGTCGGTACGCGCGCCCAATATCGCTGAGATATTCCGTCCGCGCACCGGCGCCAGCGACTTCGTCAGCGATCCCTGTTATGTCGGCAATCGCGATCAGGGTACGCAGTTCCGCGATGCGAATTGCCGTGCGTTGGTCGCCGCGGCGGGGGGCGACCCGGCGACCTTCATCGCCGCCAACAATCCCGACGCCAACGTCAACATTCCGGGCGTCCGGCAGGGCAATGCGGACCTGCGCGCGGAGGTGGCCCGCACCTGGACGGCGGGCGTCGTGCTGCGCCCGCGCTTCGTGCCGCGCCTGCAGGTCGGGCTGGACTGGTACGATATCCGCCTGCGCGACGCGATCAACACGGCGAGCGCGACCACCGTCGCACAACTGTGCGTCGACCAGCCGACGACCGACAACCCGTTCTGCGAAACGATCAGCCGGGCGAGCGGCAGCGGCTATATCGACGGCTATGTCGTGCAGCCCGAGAATGTCGCCGCCTTCCGCACCGCCGGGCTGGAGTTGAACGTCGCCTATCAGGTGCCGGCCGGTCGCTATGGTGCGTTCGACCTGCGGCTGGTCGGGGGCTATCTCCACCGGCTGGAACAGATCGCGACGCCGGGTGCGGCGATCGAGGATAATCGCGACCGGCCGTTCCGTCCGAAATACAACCTCACCTTCTCGCCCACCTGGACGATCGACGCGCTGACGCTCAGCTACAATCTGCGCTGGCAGAACGGGGTGCGCCGCTTCGCGCGGGTCGTCACCGACGACAATCCCTCCTTCGTCGATCCGCGCTATTTCCGCTTCAAGGAACTGTGGCAGCATGACGTGCAGGTGCAGGTCCGGGCCAATGACGGGCTGGCCTTTTATGCGGGCGTCAACAACCTCGCCGACCAGAAGCCGGATATCGGGTTCGAGACCAATGTGCCGATCTCGCCCGTCGGGCGGTTCCTGTATGCCGGCGCGCGGCTAAATTTCGGGCGCTGAGGGGGCGCGGGCCTTGATCGGTGATGCCGTGCCGCACATACATGGATCATGCACAGCATCGCCGACCTGTTCGCAGTGGACCTGCCACTGCCCGCCTATGACGTCGTCATTCCCTGTTTCAACCGCGCGCATGTTGTCGCCGATGCGGTCGCCAGCGTGTTGGCGCAGGATCATGCCCCGGCGCGCGTGATCGTGGTCGATGACGGATCGAGTGACACCAGCGCGGCGGTGATCCGGGCGCTGGAGGTGGCGCACCGGCCGCGCGTCGTCGCCGCCATCCTGCCGCGCAACGGGGGCGCCTCCAACGCCCGCAACGTCGGCGCCGCGTTGTGCCGGTCGCCGTGGATCGCCTTTCTCGACAGCGACGATGTGTGGCTGCCCGGTGCGGCCGAGGCGCTGATCGCCGGGGGCGCGGAGGCGGACGTGGTGTGCGGGCATTTCTCGCGGGTCGAAGGGGACGGCGAACCCGGTCCCGCCGAATGCGGCTGGTGGGGCGACGACATCCGGGTGGCGCTGCGCCATGGCGGGGTGATCGGGCCGTCCTGGGCGATCGTGCGCCGGGCGACGGTGGAGGCGGTGGGCGGCTTCGATCCGTCCTTCCACAATTGCAACGACTGGGATTTCTATACCCGTGCCGCGGCCGCGGGGGCCCGCTTCGCCCGGATCGATGCGGTGGTGGCCCGGTATCGCACTGTCGCGGGCAGCCGGCTGGTCAACGACACCGCGATCGCCGCCACCAATGCCCGCCGCGTCTTGGCCCACCCCTATCTGTCGACGCTGGAAGACGCCTGAGGCGGGGGCGGGGTCACGCCCCTTCTGCGAAGGGCGCCGCCGACACCGGAATGGCGATGGTGCAATGCACGCCGTACCGGCCCAGCACATAGGTCGTTCGCGCGCGTAGCTGATAGGGCAGGGCGCGTTCGATCAGTTCGCGGCCCTGCCCCGTGCCGGTCGGGGCGGAGGCGGGATCGGGCATGGCGACCCCGCTTTCGCGCCAGTCGATATGCAGCCACGGCTCGCCCGCATCGCCCTCCACGCCCAGCCACCAGCGGATCGCCAGATGGCCGCCCGGCTGATGCAGCGCGCCATATTTGGCGGCATTGGTCGCCAGCTCGTGCAGCGCCATCGTCAGCATCTGCACCGTGCTGGATCGCAGGCGCACGCCCGCCGGCCCGTCCAGCGTCACCCGCTGCGTGCATCCCTCGCCCAGCACGCCCATCGCGCGCAGATCGGCGCGGATCAGCGCGTCGAACGTCACCCGGTCATGCTCGTCCAGCCGGGAGAGCAGGCCCTGCACCCGCGCCAGCGCACCCAGCCGGTCGCCGAACCGCTCGCGGAAATCGGCAAGGTTGGCCGCGCGGCGCATCGTCTTTTCGGCGGTGGAGCGGACCACCGCGATCAGGTTGCGGGTGCGGTGCTGCAACTCGGCGACCAGCACCTGCTGGCGCGCATGCATCGTGCGCAGATCGTCGATGTCGGTGGATGTGCCGAGCCATTCGATGATCGCGCCCGCCTCGTCCCGCACCGGCGCGGCGCGCGTCTGGAACCAGCGATACTCGCCGTCGCGTTGCCGCCTGATGCGATATTCCACCTCGAACCCGCCCTGCAGCAGCGCCTGACTCCATGCCGCGCGTGCCGCGGCCCGGTCCTCCGCATGGACGGCGTCCAGCCAGCCCCAGTCGCAATAGGCATCCGGGCGCTGGCCGCTATATGCGGTCCATTGCGGGCTGGCCCAGGTCCATTCGCCCCCGTCCACCGCGCGCCACACCAGCTGGGGGATACCCTCGACCAGCGTCTTCAGGCGCAACTCCGCTTCCCGCGCTTCGGTGAAGTCGTGGCCGACCCCGCCGATCAGCATCACCGCGCCGCTGTCGTCCAGGATCGGGAAATCGGTATCGCGCAGCCAGCGGATCGCGCCGTCGCCGGGTCGGCAGATGCGATATTCGAACGTTACCGGCACGCCGCGCCGAACCCGCTCGATCGCATCGATGGCGCGGGCCCGGTCCGCAGGGAGGATCAGGTCCAGCCAGCCGCGATAATTGTCCCCCGCCATCGCCGCCTCGCGCGGGAGGCCGTAGATCGTCTCGAACGCCGGCGTCAGATAGCGCCATTGCAGCCCCTGCGCCTCGCGGATCCACAATATGTCGCGCGAGGCGTGGCCGAACTGGCGGAACTGTTCCTCGCTGGCGCGCCGCGCCTCTTCGGCACGCTTGCGCTCCGTGATGTTGCTGAACAGCACCGCGACCCGGTTTTCCTGCCCCTTGAGCGCAAAGATGTTGAGGTCGAAGGTGCGGCCCAACGTCACCTCGGCCTCCTCGACACGCAGCGGCGTGCCGGTGTCCAGCACCTGTCCGTAAAGCTGCGTCCAGCGCGGATTGGGATTGCCGAGCAGCTCGGTGGCGGTCCGGCCGACTGGATAGGGGATCGAGGTGTGGCTCATGAACGCCGGATTGACCTCGATGAAGCGGAAGTCCACCCAGGCGCCCTCGGCGTCCTTCAGCACCTCGACCACGGCATAGGCCTCGTCCATCGACTCGAACAGCGTGCGGTAACGCTCCTCACTCTTGCGCCGGGCCGCATCGATCCGGACGCGCTCGATCGCCCAGTGGACGCGCTCGCCGACCTCGCGGATCATGCCCTCCTCGGCGGGTGTCCACGCGCGCGGGTGGTCGTGCTGCACCGCCAGGATGCCGACGCGCCGGTCGTCGCGGAACAGCGTGAGGTCGACGAACGCCGCGACCTGTCGCGCACGCAGCTGGTCGCGGGCGGCCGCGTTCAGCCGAGGGTCGGCCGCGACATCGCTGACGCTCACCAGTGCGCCCGGCCGATATTCGCCCATGAAGGCGTAGTCGAACGCCGCCATGCTGTGTTCGCCGACGATCGATGGCACGCCGCTGGCATGGTCGCACGTCACCGTCAGCCGGTCGTCGCAGACATCGCCGTAAAACACCCGCGCCACGCCCAGCCGCTCGCCCAGCCGGGCCGTGGCCAGTTGCGCGATCTCGGCAGCGTCGGTCAGCGGGCGCAACGCGTCGGACAGGTTCAGCAGGAAGCTCTGCCGCTGTTCGCGCTCCCGCAGCGCCTGCGAGCGTTCCTCCACCTCGCGTTCCAGCTCCGCCCGGCCGAACGTGGCGGAGGCCAGCGCATGGTTCATCCGGTGTGCGGCGGAGGCGAACCGGCCCAGCCGCTTGAGGATGCGCACATCCTCGCCGTCGAACATGCGCGCCGGGTCGTGCGTGATGATCCACAGCGTGCCGATCGGCCGCTCGCCCGCATGAAAGGGGACAAGCAGCACCTCATGGATCCGCGGCTCCGCCCACGCGGCGGGAAA
The DNA here is from genome assembly GCF_026540875.1 of Sphingomonas sp. GM_Shp_2. Taxonomy (NCBI): domain Bacteria; kingdom Pseudomonadati; phylum Pseudomonadota; class Alphaproteobacteria; order Sphingomonadales; family Sphingomonadaceae; genus Sphingomonas; species Sphingomonas sp. GM_Shp_2. The sequence goes on along the minus strand of NZ_JALNUQ010000015.1, from coordinate 36,761 downwards.
GGCGCGTTCGGGACGTTCGAACAGCAGCATGGTGTCACGCTGGATCACCACCCCGCACGGGCTGGCATCGACGGGCATGGTGCCGCCACGGAACTGTTCCCACCTGCCGGCCAGCGCCACCCAGCGGAAGCGCCCGGCATTGCCATCCTCGATCAGGCTGATGCCCGCCGAATCCGCCACGCCAAGATCGACCAGCGTTTCGCACAGCTTCTGCAACAGGTTGCCGGGCCGCTCGGTCAGCTCCTCGACCAGGGTGGCAAGGGCCGCCGCCTCCATGGCGTGGTCCGGCGCACGCGTGCCCCGGTGCGCCAGATCATCCGTGATGATGACGTCATCGACGCACAGGGGGAGCGGTTCGCGTGTCATCACAACAGCTTAACGCAGGTCACCGTGCTTTGATGCGTTATTCGCAGGCTATGCTATCAGAGGTATCGTCATATCCGGAGGCAAGAGGGCAGGTTCGTGCATCATCATCACCGTGCCCGACCCGCCAGACCGCGCGCGCTGCCCCCCAGCCGGATGGCGGCGCCCGCCGCGGTGATGGCGGTCCGCCCGCGCTTCTACCGCGCCGGTCGCCTGAGCCCGCTGACCACGCTGGCGATCCGCGGTGCGGCGGTCCTGCTGCTCGTCGGCATCGCGCTGGGCGGGCACTGGCTCGACCGTGCCGGGCTTCGCGACAATATCGACGGCAGCGTCAGCTTCCTCGACATCGTCTATTTCACCGTCATCACGGTCACGACCGTCGGCTATGGCGACATCGTGCCGGTCAGCAATTCGGCGCGGATGTTCGATACCTTCGTCGTCACGCCGATCCGCATCTTCGTGTTCCTCATTTTCCTCGGCAGCGCCTACAGCTTCATGCTCAGGCAAGGATGGGAGCGGTGGCGAATGGGCCTCGTCAGGCGGGAATTGCGCGATCACGTCATCGTGTGCGGCTATGGCCGGTCGGGATCGGCCGCGGTCGGCGAGCTGCTGGAACGCGGTCATGCGCCCGAGCGCATCGTGGTGGTCGATACCGATACCGAACGGCTGCGCATCGCGCAGGAATGGGGCGTCGCCACGGTGGAGGGCGATGCGACGCACAACAAGGTGCTGGAAATCGCCAAGGTGGAGGCGGCGCGCAACGTGATCGTCTGTCCGGGGCGCGACGACACCGCGGTGCTGATCATCCTGACCTGCCGGCGCCTGGCCCCCGATGCCGGGGTCGCGGTGTCGATCGCGGCGATCGAGAACGAGTTGCTGGCGCGCGATGCCGGTGCCAGCATCATCGTCAACCCCGTCAGCTTCGGCGGGCAGCTGCTCGCGCAGTGTACCGCCGGCCCGCACATCGCCGATTATGTCGCCGATCTCGTCACCCGCGGCGGCAAGATCGAACTGCGCGAACGTGCGGTACGGGCAGAGGAAATCGGCCGCTCGCCGCGCGATATGGCGGGCGGCCAGATCGTCCGCATCTATCGCGGCGACCGGGCGATCGGGGTGCTGGAACCCGACGCCGCCCGGCTGGAGGCCGGTGACATGGTGATCGAACTGGTCGAACAACCCGATCCCTCCCCCCGCCGGGCAGAGGGAGGGGAGAGAGACACATAGCCTTACGCCACCGGCACCGGGCCCACGGCGCTCGGCCGCTGTTCGGCAACCTCCGGCTCGCTGGATGCGGGTGCCCCCGAATCGACCCGCGTGATGCGCACCGGCACCGATTTCGCCGCGGGCGTGTTGCTCCGCTTGTCGCGGTGGTCGAGCGGCAGCAACGCGTTGGTTTCCGGATAATAAGCGGCGCAGCATCCGCGGGGCAGGTCATAGGCGACCGCCTTGAACCCGGCCACGCGCCGCTCGATCCCGTCGACCGCAACCGTTTCGAACTGGACCCAGTCGCCCTCCGTCACGCCCAGATCGACCATGTCGTCCTGGTTCAGGAACGCCACCATCCGCTGGCCCGACACCCCGCGATAGCGGTCGTTGTAGGAATAGATGGTCGTGTTGAACTGGTCGTGGCTGCGGATCGTCATCAATTGCAGATGCGGCGCTTCCGGCACGTCGTCATCCTCGTCCATCATGCCGGGAACGAACAGGAAATTGGCCTTGCCCGTGTCCGTTTCCCATACCCGCTCGCGCGCCGGGATCGGCAGGTGGAAGCCGCCCGGCTCCTGGATGCGGGCGTTGTAATCCTCGAAGCCGGGGATCACCTGTGCGATCTTGTCGCGGATCAGGCTGTAATCGGCGATCATCGCGTCCCAGTCCACCGTGCCGCGCCCTGCCACGCTTGCCTTGGCCAGCTCGGCGATAATCCAGGGTTCGGACCGGCATAGCGGGCTGGCGGGCGTCAACTGCCCGGTCGATCCGTGCACCATGGCGAAGCTGTCCTCCACCGTCACCGTCTGCTGCCCACCCGCCTGCATATCGGTTTCCGTCCGGCCGAGCGCCGGCAGGATGTAGGATCGCCGGCCATAAGTCAGGTGGCTGCGGTTCAGCTTGGTCGCGACATAGACGGTCAGGCCGATCGACGGCACCGCCGCGCCGATCCGGTCGGTATCGGGGATCGCGCGAAAGAAATTGCCGCCCATCGCCAGAAACGCATCGACGTCGCCGCGCAGGATCGCCTCGCAGCATTCGGCGGTGTCGTGCCCCCAGGCGCGCGGCGCGGTGAAGTGGAACGCCTCGTCCATCCGCTTCAGGAACGGCTCGGCGGGCGTCTTGTTGATCCCGACGGTGCGGTCGCCCTGCACGTTGGAATGGCCGCGAATGGGGCAGGCGCCGGCGCCCAGCCGGCCCATATTCCCGCGAAGCAGCAACAGGTTGATGATCTGCTGCATGGCATCGCCGCCGCGCCGGTGCTGGGTGATGCCCATGCCCCAGCAGGCGATCACCCGATCCGCCTTCATATACACGTCGGCCGCCTGTTGCAGATGGTCGCGGGTCAGGGCGGTGAACCGCTCGATCGTCGGCCAGTCCAGCCCGCGGACATAATCGGCGAAAGCGTCGAAGCCGTGGGTATGCTCGGCAATGAAGTCCACGTCCAGGATCCGGGGCTCGCCCGCGGCCCGGGCGGCGTCGTCCGCCTCGATCACCAGCTTGGCGATCGCCTGCATCGCGACGATGTCGCCGCCGGTGCGAAGCTGGAAATAGTTGGAACTGATCGTCTGGCCGCGCCCGGTCAGCATCTCGACCGGGCTTTGCGGGTCGGTGAACTTGACGAGCGCGCGTTCCTTGAACGGGTTGAAGGTCAGGATCGGCACGCCGCGCTTGGCCATGTCGTGCAGATAGCCCAGCATTCGCGGCGAATTGGTGCCCGGATTCTGGCCGATGATGAACAATGCGTCGCAGGCGTCCCAATCGTCCAGCGTCACCGTGCCCTTGCCGACGCCGATGCTCTCAGGGAGCGCCATCGTCGTCGTCGCGTGGCACATGTCCGAACAGTCGGGGAAGTTGTTGGTGCCGAGCAGCCGGCCATAGGTCTGCCACAGGAACGCCGCCTCGTTCGAGGTGCGGCCGGAGGTGTAGAGTTCGACGCGGGTGGGGTCGAGCCCGCGGACATGCTCGCCGATCTCGCTGATCGCGGTGCGCCAGTCGACCGCCTCGTACCGGTCGGTATCCGCATTGTAGCGCAGCGGGTGGGTCAGGCGGCCGTGATCCTCCAGCTCATGGTCGCTCCATCCACGCAGCTCGGTCACGCTGTGGGCGGCGAACACGTCCGGGCCGGTGCGCTTGGCAGTCGCCTCCCACGCCACCGCCTTGGCGCCATTCTCGCAATATTCGGCGGTATGCGGCTTTTTGGGATCGGGCCACGCACAGCTCGGGCAGTCGAACCCGCCCGGCTTGTTCATGTTCAGCAGCGCGCGATTGCCCTTCACCAGCACCTTTTGCCGCGCCAGTTGCCGTTCGGTGGCGTTCAGCGCGCCCCATCCGCCGGCGGGCGGCTGTTCGGGGGCGTTCTTGCGGGCATCGACCATCGCGTCACTCCTTCATGAACGATGGGCGGTGGGCGCACCGATCCGCCCACGCCATTACCCAGATCAGGCCCGCCGGATGGCGCGACGAAACGGTCGCTACATCCGCTCGCGCGCGATCTTCTCCAGCACGGTCAGCGGCATGGCCCCCATGGTCAGGATGCGGTGAAACGTCTTGGGGTCCCAGCGCGCACCCGCCTTGCGCTTCGCCTCGTCGCGCAGGCGGGTCCAGACGGTATGCCCGATCTTGTAGCTGCACGCCTGACCGGGCCAGACGGTGTAGCGATCGATCTCCGCCTGGCTGCGCCCGCGTGCGATGCCGGTGGTCGCGATCAGGTAATCGGTCGCCTTCTCGCGGCTCCACCGCTTGGCGTGCATGCCCGAATCGACCACCAGCCGCGTCGCGCGGAACAACAGCGATTGCAGATAGCCGACCTGGCCCAGCGGGTCGCCGTCATACATCCCCATCTCGTCGGCCAGCTGCTCCGCATAGAGCGCCCAACCCTCCGAATAGCCCGAATAGAAGCCGCGCCGGCGGATCAGGGGAATGTCCTCGCTCTCCAGTGCGGACATCACCTGCAGATGATGGCCCGGCACCGCCTCGTGATAGCTGAGCGTGGCGAGGCCGAATTTAGGCCGGTCGAACGTGTCGCGCAGGTTGATGAAGTAGATCGCCGGCCGCGTCCCGTCCAGCGACGCGGACTGGTAATAGCCGCCCGGCGCGCCGGCCTGGATCGCCTCCGGTACGCGGCGCACCTCGACGGGCGCGCGGGGCAGCACCGCGAACTGCTCGGGCAGCCGCCGGGTCATCGCCGCGATCTGGCCGCGCAACTGTTCCAGCAGCGCCTCGCGCCCCGGATCGGTGTTCGGATAGAGTTGATCCGGCCGCTTGTTCAGCGCGACCAGCCGCTCGCCCACGCTGCCCTGGGACATTCCCTGCGCGCGCAGGATGGCGTCGATCCGCGCGCCGATCTCCGCGACCTGGGCCAGCCCCAGCCGGTGGATCTCGTCGCCGGTCAGCTCCGTCGTCGTCGCGGCGCTCGCCGCCGCGGCGTAATAGGCCGCACCATCCGGCAGGCGCCATACACCCGCGTCATGCACCGCCCGCTCGCGCAATCCGGTCACCAGCGCACGCTGCCGGTCGAGGGCGGGGAAGACCCGCTCGCGCATCAGCGCCGCCACGGCGTCGGCGCGCTCGGGCGGCAGGTCGGCGGCCTTCAGCTTGGCCGCCAGATCGCTCACCGGCCCGGTTGCCTCGTGCGCCTTGTCGCGGACCGCGGCCAGTTGCTTCAGCGTCGTGTCCAATATGTAATCGGGGGCGAAGACGCCTTTGGCCGCGTCCTCGCGCTGGCGCTGCGTCTCGGCATCGATGGCGCCGGCAAAGGCCTCGACGCGCGCGACATAGGCGTCGGCATCCGCGGCGTTGTGCACCCGGTGCTGGTTCGCCAGAAAGTCCGGCACGTCGCGGTAAGCGCCGGTCAACTGGCTCAGCACATAGGGCGCATAGCGGCCCGCGTTCGATCCGAACGGGTATCGCTCGCCCGCGATCACCCGGTCCAGGCTATAGGCGACCACGTCGTAATCCAGCTTCGCCGCCTCGCCCAGGGCTGCACGCGGGATCGTGCGGAGCGCCGCCTGCTCGCTGCGCGCCCGCGCGAACGCCCGCGCCTCCCCGGCCCGCGACGCATCGGACAGCCGCGCCTTCAGCCCCGCCCGCGCCCCGGTATCCAGCCCCAGCGACGTCGCCTGCTCCGGACTGTCCTCCAACCGCTCGTAGAAGAACCGGTCCAGCATCTCCCGCAACCGGCCATCCGGACTGCCCCCCGCCCCACGCGCCATACCCGGCCACGCCCCCGCCACAGCGCCCAAACCAACGGATGCAAGAAACTGGCGACGCTGCATGGGCACTCCCGGCGCTGGCAAGGGTGGACCGGCCGCCAAGCGGCAAGTCGTTGGAAGAAGGTCCCTCCTCTATACGCTGGTGGCAGTGATCCGCGACAGCTTTGTGCACGCGGCGATCCGGGCTAAAGGCGCGCCCCTCTTTCCTGCCGGACTATATTTTCATGACCGCTCCCGCCGCCCCCCGCGCCATCGGCCTCGACTTCGGCACGACCAATACCGTTGCCGCACTTGCCGGACCGGACGGGGAAGCACCCTCGCTGGTCCGCCTGGACACGGTGGAAGGGGAGGTGTTCCGCAGCGCGCTCTGCTTCTGGCATGACGAGGATGTGCGCGGCGGGCTGGCGGTGGAGGCGGGGCCGGGGGCGATCCGCGAATATCTCGAATACCCCTCGGACAGCCGCTTCCTGCAATCGTTCAAGTCGACCGCCGCCAGCCGATCCTTCGACACGGCACCGGTGTTCGAGAAGCGGTTCCGGTTCGAGGAACTGGGCCGCCTGTTCCTGGACAAGCTCACGCGCCATGCGGGCGGCGCGCTCGACCGGCTCGATCGTGTCGTGGTCGGGCGGCCGGTGACCTATGCCGGCTCGCGGCCCGACGAGGCCCTTGCGCGGCAGCGTTATGACGCGATGTTCGCCGGCTTCGCGCGCGAGGTGCATTATGTCTATGAGCCTCTGGCCGCCGCGTTCGGCTATGCCGCGCACCTGACCGAGCCGACGACGCTGCTCGTGGCCGATTTCGGGGGCGGGACGAGCGACTTTTCCGTCGTGCGGATCGCGGAGCCCGGGGCGGCGCAACGTTGCGTGCCGCTGGGCCATGCCGGTGTCGGCATCGCCGGCGACCGTTTCGACGCACGCATCGTCGACAAGCTGGTCCTGCCCTTTCTTGGAAAAGGCGGAAAATATCGCTCGTTCGACAAGATCCTCGACATTCCGGGCGGCTATTTCGCCGATCTCGCCGACTGGTCGAAACTCGCCCTGATGCGGAACCGCCGCACACTGGCCGAACTGGAAACTCTGCGCCGCACCGCAATCGATCCGCAGCCGATCAGCCGGATGATCGCCCTCATCGAACACGAACTGGCCTTTCCGCTATATGACGCGGTCGGGCGTCTGAAACGTGCACTGACGCAAGGTCATTCGGCCCATTTTTCCTTTTCTAGTGAAGAGGTTGTGATTGAGGCGGGGGTTTTGCGGGCGGAGTTTGAGGGGTGGATCGCGGCGGATGTCGCGCGGATGGCCGGGGCGGTGGATCGGGCGCTGGCCGAGGCGGGGGTCACGGAAGGCGAGATCGACCGGGTGTTCCTGACCGGCGGCACGTCACTGGTGCCTGCGGTACGCGCGATCTTTACGAAGCGATTCGGGGCGGAGCGGATCGGCACCGGCGGAGAGTTGACCTCGATCGCCGACGGTCTGGCGCTGATCGCCCGGCAGGATGACGTCGCCGCCTGGACGGCATGACCGCAACCGTTTGCGAACGCTAAAATATCTATGCAAAATGCCCCGTTTTACTTACGCATGATAGGGGAACCCCGGATCAGGGAGGATGCGGGGGCTTAACAGGAGCGGGCGATGCTCTCCGCGCATTGCGTATCGACCACGAGCGGCGTGATTCTGGATGTCGATCGCGCTTTCTGCACGCTGGTGCAGCGGAACGAACGCAGCCTGATCGGCGCATCGTACAAGACGATCACGCTCCCCGACGATATCGCGAAAAGCAGCAAGATGCTGCGATCCATGACCGCGCGGGGGGCGCCCAGCACGCTGCAGAAGCGCTATCGGCGCCCGGACGGCACCGTCGCCCATGCCAGCCTGCTGGTGACCATGGCGCGGGAACGCGACCGTTTGCTGGCGACGGTGACGTGGGAGCGTTGCCCGGCCGAGGACGCGTCGCCGTTCGGATTGTGGCGTGCAGCCTTGCGGTTGCAGCGGCTGTACGAAACGCGTCGACAGGAATTCGGCGAGGAACTGTTCGGCGACCATCTCGGCGTCATCCTGCTGGAAGTCTATCTGGCCGAAGCGGAGGGTCGCATCGCGACGCAGGCCACCATTTCGAACGCGGCGAGCGTGAGCGCACCGATGGTGGGGCGCTGGATCAAGGTGTTGTGCCAATATGGCCTGTTGCAGGCCGATCGCGACCTGACCGACGTGATCCACCTGAGCCATGCCGGTCTGATGAAGATCGAGCGCACCCTGCGCGCCTTTGACGGCGAGCCGGCGCGGAACATGATCACGCTGCCGCGCGAAATGTGAGCCGCGACGACAATCCCCAAATTGGCGGAATTTATCCCCGAGTAGCAATGATTTAAGATTCGACCCATATCGAGTTGGCTTGATCTCGAAACGGTTTCCGACCGAGGATGAAGCCAAGCCTGTCATGTCGATGCTGCCGACCCGGTGGATCCGGTCCTTCTGCGCCGCCCCGCTGCGCAACGTTGCGGGCAATACGCTGGCGATCGTCGCGTTCGCGATGATCCCGCTGACCGGGATGATGGGGTCCGCGGTCGACATGGGACGCAGCTATACCGCCAAGGTACGCCTGCAACAGGCCTGCGACGCAGGCGCGCTGGCCGGGCGACGGATCATGGAAGGGGACGTGTTCAACGCCGGCGTCGAGGCGGAAGCGCGCAAGTTCTTCAACTTCAACTTTCCCGCCGCCAGCTTCCAGGTCGCAAGCTTCACCCCGACCGTCACCCATCCCGATGTCGGCGTGATCGGCATGGAGGCAAAGACCGCGGTGCCGACCACGATCATGAAGCTGTTCGGCTATGAGCGGCTGCCCATCTCGGTCAGCTGTACCGCGTCCCAGAATTTTGTGAACACGGACATCGTGCTGGTGCTGGACGTGACCGGATCGATGGCATGGCGGCCGAACGGCAGCGACTGCACGGGATCGTGCGCCTCGTCGGGCGGATCGCGCATCGCCGGGCTGCGCAAGGCGGTGCTGGCGCTGTATGACGAACTGAAGCCGATGCAGGATCAGCTTGAATCGGCGGGCATGCGGCTGCGCTACGGCGTGGTGCCGTTTTCCAGCACGGTGAACGTCGGCAAGTTGATCTATGCGCGCGATCCCAAATTCATCCGTGATCCGGCCAAGTACCGCTACGAGCGATGCGACAGCCGCGGGCAGAATTGCAGCTATCCCACGCACACCGAGAACCATTCGGACGCGTGGTTTCGCGCATGGGCGAGCGATGCGAACACGCAACTGGGGTGCATCGAGGAGCGCGACACCGCCTATATCGCGCCATCCGCGACCTATGCGCCGGATAACGCCTATGATCTCGACATCAACCGGGAACCGTTCTCGGAGGGAACCCGCTGGCCACCCTATGATCCGGATGAGCAGCGAGTTTCACGCAGCACCGCATGCCCGTATCCGGCCCGCCGCCTCGCCGACTGGACGCGCAATGACCTGAGCGACTATGTCGATGACCTGACTCCGGTCGGTGCGACCTATCACGATATCGGCATGATCTGGGGCGGACGGTTGATCTCGTCCGCGGGCATCTTCGGCGATAGCCCGACCACCTACAAGAACCTGCCGGTCAATCGCTATGTCATCTTCATGACCGATGGCCAGATGGACCCGTCGATGACCGCCTACAGCGCTTACGGCATCGAGCGGTACGATGCGCGCGTATCGGGCAGCACGGCCACCAGCGAGACCCGGTTGGGCAACCTGCACGACACACGCTTCTCCATCGCCTGCGACCGGGTGAAGGAGACAGGCGCCAGGATCATCGTCGTCGGCTTTGCCACGTCCCTCGACACCCGCCGCCAGAACTGCGCCAGCGATGGCATGGCGCAGAACGCGACCGACAATCAGGCGCTGATCGACGTGTTCAAGGATATCGGGAAGAAGATCGGCGCGCTGAGGCTTACGCAGTGACGTCGCGCAGGCTGGTTGGCGATGCGCGGGGGGCGACGATCGTGGAGTTCGCGCTGATCGTCATGCCGCTCATGATGATCCTGATGGCGGTGCTGGAGTTCGGGCATACGCTGTATGTGCAGGGGGTGTTGCAGGGCGCGGTGCAGGAGGCGGTGCGGTCGGCGAGCCTGGGGGAGGCGAGCGGGACGGCGGTGGATGCGATCGTCACGCGGCGCGTGAAGTCGCTGGTGCGCGCCACCGACCTGGATTTCGAGCAGAAGGCCTATGACCGTTTCTCCTCGGTCGGCCGGCCGGAAGTGCTGGTGACCGACAATAACAGCAATGGCCGTTACGATCCCGGCGATTGCTGGCTGGATGCGCGGCCCAACGGCATCTACGACCAAGACGCCGGCCGGATCGGGCTGGGTCGCGGAGACGACATACTGGTCTATACGGTGGTGGCCAGCGTGCCGCGGCTGGCCCCGCTGACCGGATCGTTCGGCATATCGCCGACCAAGCGGATCACCGCGCAGACGATGATGCGCAACCAGCCCTATTCCACGCAGGACCCGGTGGCGACCATATGCGGTTGAGTACGCTTTCCCGCGACACGCGCGGCCTGGCGCTGATCGAGTTCGCGCTGTCGCTGCCCGTGCTGCTGGCCCTGGCGCTGACGGGGGTGGAGACGGCCAATTACGTGCTGGCGGTGCAGCGCGTGTCGCAGGTCGCCTCCGTCGTGGCGGATACGGCAGGGCGCGGCGCCAACGCGATCGACGATGCGCAGGTGAACGAGATCATGACCGGTGCGCGAATGATCGGCCAGCGCATCGGACTGGGCGCGAACGGGCGCATCATACTGTCCGACCTGGAGCAGAGCACCAGCAATACGCAGCGCCAATGGATACGCTGGCAGCGCTGTTCGGGCGCCAAGCGGGTCGATTCCAGCTACGGCACGCCGGCCGCGATGACGAACAGCACGATGACGGCGATGGGGCCGGCGGGCAACCAGATCGCGGCGCAGCGCAACACGGCGGTGATGTTCGTCGAGGTGATGTACGACTATCAACCGATCATTGCAGGCGACCTGATCCCGGCAGGCAGCCGGATGATCCGGTCGGTCGCGGCCTATAACGTCCGCCAGCGAACCAGCTATGTGCTCGGCAGCGGAGGGTTGAGCGACAGCCAGAAGGCACTCTGTTCGGTTTACGGGTGATGATGCGTTTTTCCGCGTCGGTGAAGAAGGCGGCATAGACCGAACCACTTCGGGGCATTGCGCGTTGGGGGCCTTTCCGCCCATCCATTGCAGGACCTCCGACATGAGCCAGGCGACCAGCGATTTCTTCGTTCAGCGGCTGAAGGCCTGGGGCGTGACGCGCATCTATGGCTATCCCGGCGATGGTATCAACGGCGTGCTGGGCGCGCTCCAGCGGGTGGAGGGGACCGATAAGGGCATCGAGTTCATCCAGGTTCGCCACGAGGAAATGGCCGCGTTCATGGCAACGGCCCATGCCAAGTTCACCGGCGAACTGGGCGTCTGCCTGTCGACGGGCGGGCCGGGGGCGACACATCTGATCACCGGGCTGTACGATGCAAAGGCCGACCATGTGCCCGTTCTGGCGATCGCAGGACAGGCCGAGACGACGGTGCGGGGCGCCAGTTACCAGCAGGAGTTGAACCTGGACCGCATGTTCGCCGACGTTGCCGACTTCGTGCAGGAGGCGGTGGCGCCTGCGCAACTGCGCCATCTGGTCGACCGGGGCCTGCGCGTGGCGACCGCACGCAACGGCGTGACCGTGCTGATCCTGCCCAAGGACGTGCAGGACATGGCGTGGGAGGAACCGGCGCGCGCACACGGCTTCACCCGGTCCGGCCCCGGCTATACCCGGCCGCGCGTCGTGCCCCATCAGGCCGATCTGGCGCGCGCCGCCGCGGTGCTGAACGAGGGAAAGAAGGTCGCGGTGCTGATCGGCGCGGGCGCGCGCGATGCCGCAAACGAGGTGGTCGCGGTGGCCGAGACGCTGGGCGCGGGCATCGCCAAGGCGTTGCTGGGCAAGGACGTGGTGCCCGACGACATCCCCTTCGTCACCGGCGCGATCGGGCTGCTCGGGACGCAGCCGTCATCGGACATGATCGAGGGATGCGACACGCTGCTGATGATCGGCACGGGCTTTCCCTGGGCGGAGTTCCTGCCGCCCGACGGGCAGGCGCGTGCGGTGCAGATCGACATCGCGCCCGAGATGCTCGGCCTGCGCTACCCCGTCGAGGTCAACCTCCACGGCGACGCGGGGGAGACGTTGCGGGCGCTGATGCCGCTGCTGGAGCGCAAGACGGATCGGCAGTGGCAAAACGGCATCGTCGCCGCGATGGAGAACTGGCACCAGACGCTGAAGGGCCGGGCGATGGCCGATGCCAGCCCGGTCAATCCGCAGCGCGTGGTGTACGAAATGTCGCCGCGCCTGCCAGCGGATGCGATCGTGACGTCGGATTCGGGATCGTGCGCCAACTGGTATGCCCGCGACTGGCAGGTGAAGCGCGGGCAGCGCGGATCGCTGTCCGGCGGCCTCGCCTCGATGGGGGCCGCGGTGCCCTATGCGATCGCGGCCAAGTTCGCGCATCCGACCAAACCCGTGGTGGCGCTGGTCGGCGACGGCGCGATGCAGATGAACAACATGGCCGAACTGATCACCATCCAGAAATACTGGCAGCGCTGGGCCGATCCGCGGCTGATCGTGTGCGTGTTCAACAACGAGGACCTGAACGAGGTGACGTGGGAACAGCGGATTATGGAGGGCAATCCGCGCTTCCCGACGACGCAGAGCCTGCCGGACGTACCCTATGCCCGCTTTGCCGAGATGCTGGGGCTGACCGGCATCTTCGTCGATGATCCCGAACAGGTCGGCCCAGCTTGGGACCGGGCGCTTGCCGCGGATCGACCCGTCGTGCTGGAGGTGAAGACCGATCCCAGCGTCGCACCGCTGCCCCCGCACGTCACGCTGGAACAGGCCAAGGGCTTCCTGTCGTCGATGGTGAAGGGCGACCGCGGCACCGCCAGCGTGCTGGCCGATACCGCGCGACAGATCATCGGCGGGGTGCGCGAACGGCTTTGAGCCGGGCTTTACCGCTCGCCACGGCGGACAGGCTGGCCTAGCATCGGACGGAAAAATCCGTGGATGGGGAGTGGCTTGTGACGGGATCGATGATCCGAGCGACGATCATGGCGGGGGCGGTGACGATTGCCGGCGCCGGTTGGGGACAGACGCCGTCCGCCGACGTGCCGCCCGGCTACACGCTGCGCTGGGCCGACGAGTTCACGGGCGAAGGGCTGCCCGACCCGGCGAAATGGCGGTTCGACACCCATGCCAACCAGACGGGCTGGTACAATAACGAGCTGCAATATTATGCGGCCGACCGCATGGAAAATGCGCGGGTGACGAATGGCCGGCTGATCATCACCGCGCGTGCCGAAACACTGGCGGCGCCCGATCATGGCGGGCAACGCTACACCTCGGCCCGGTTGATCACGCAGGGGCGGGCGGCGTGGCGCTACGGCTTTTTCGAGATCCGGGCGAAGCTGCCGTGCGGCGCGGGAAGCTGGCCGGCGATCTGGATGCTGGGCGAGCAGGGCGAATGGCCGGATGGTGGCGAGATCGACATCATGGAGCATGTCGGCAACGACCGCCATGTCGTGCACAGCACGGTGCACAACCGCGCGACCGCGGGTACCAGCGGCGACGGGGCGAGCATCACCCTGCCGAGCGCATGCGATGCGTTTCACCGCTACCAGTTGCACTGGACCAGGGATGCACTCGACTTCGCCGTCGATGGCCGCCCGGTTCACCGTTACGCCAGGGCAGGCAAGGGCGCGGCCGGCTGGCCCTATGACGCGCCCCAATATCTGTTGCTGAACCTGGCGATCGGCGGGGACATGGGCGGCCGGGTCGATGACGCGATCTTTCCGGCGCGGTTCGAGATCGATTATGTGCGGGTGTACCAGAAGGGTGCCGCTACCGGACCGGAAGCAGCGACGACACCGTCCGCTCCACCTCATGCGCCATGATGACCAGCAATGCCCGGTCGAACTCCATGGTCAGCGGCTTCGTGTCGGCGACACAGACCGCGCCGAGCGCCAGCCCGGCATCGTCCGCGATCGGCACGCCGGCATAGAAGCGGATAAAGGGGTCGCCCTGCACGCTGCCGAAATCGACGAAACGGGCATCGGCGCGCGCATCCGGCACGATCAGCGGCTCGCCATCCTGCTGGATCGTCGTCGCGCAAAAGGCGGTGCTGCGCGGCGTTTCTTCGACGCCGAGTCCACGCTCGGCCAAAAGGATCTGCGAGCGCCGGTCGATGATCGAGATCGCCGCATAGGCAGTCTGGTAATGATCGCGCACGATGTCGACGATGCGGTCAAGCTCCTTGCTGCCGCGCATCGCCAGAACACCACTATGATCCACGGCCAGCTGACGCCTTTTCTCGGCCGAGAAGGCGTTCAACCATGAACTGACGTACGGGTCCGACACGTCCACTCCTACCCTGTTCTATCATCCACCGCCGCCACGGGAGAAAGGGAGCAGCCAAAGTTTTTTACGCGGATCATCGCGTCAAAACAATATGTTCGGCGCGATGAATAAGAACCGTTTCCAATGATGTTCGCCCGCATTCTGCCCCGGAATCATCGTTAATGCAGGCGCGTCAGAAGGAGATCACCACGCTGACATCGTCGCTATAGCTGCCGGGCGGGCGTGCCGGCTGGTCGGGATTGATCCGGGCGACGAAGGCATGGGCCTGAACCGGGGTCTGGCTGCCGGTCCCCAGGCGCTCGGCCGGCTGGGGATTGCTTTCGTCCCATATGGTGACGCCGTCAGGGCGGTAGAGATTATATTGCAAGGCCGCACCGCCCGGGCCGCTCATCGCCCGCCACGGACGCGCGCTTTGCGCGTTTCCAGAGGTGAAGGCGAGCTTGTAGGCAGTGCCCTTGGTACAGTCGGTCATCACCGCGGCGGTTTGCGGTGCGAATTGCTCGACCAGGGCGGCGGTGCCGAATTGGATGTCGGGCGCGGTGATGCGGCAATCACGGCCGACGACCAGTTTAACCGCGACGGTAACCGTCACCTTGCGCGTTTCCCAGCCCAGGCAAAGAAGGCTGAGCAGTTGCACGCCGTTGCAGACCTCGTAATCCCAATTGATCGTCAGCGTGTCGGCATAATCGCCGGCCGCGACATTGGCGGCGGCGACGGGCCGGGCGTAGAGCGGCGTGGTGAAGCTGGTCGCACCAACCAGACCGAGCAGCGACAACAAGGTGTCGCTGGCATAGTCGATCGTCGGCGTCTGGTTGAAGCTGAGGGTCTGGGCGGCATCGGGGGACAGGCGGTACTGGATCGCGTCGCCCGTTGGCCCGACCAGCGTGAAGCCGTTCAGGCTGGTGACGGTGGCCTGCGCCCGCGTCCGGCTGAGCAGGCCCAGCGCCGCACCCGTACAGGCCAGCCCCGCCGAACCCGATACGGTTGCCACCGCGGTGGCGCGCACATCATAGGACGAGGCGGGGGTGAAGGTCAGCAGGCCCGAAGAGGGCGTGCACCCGGCCCGCGCAGGCGTGGCGAAAAGCAGGGCGGCGAGCGCGGCGATGAGCCATGCGAGCGTCCTTACCGGCATGGCACCGCCCCGAGATCGGGCATCGCCGTGGCCGTGGCGGGAAGATCGGCGTTCGCGCGGCAGGCGATGCCGTCGCGCCGCAGCACATCGAGCGCGATATGGGCACCGACATCCTCCAGATAGACCACGCCGTCCCATCCGGTCACCGCATCGGGCATGCCCGCGCGGGTGACGCGACCGCCGGGGGCAAGCGCGCGGCCGGCGGGGTCGACCAGCTTCAGCGTGACGTTGCGCGATCGCCGGACCGGCAGGCGGACGACCGCCCCGCTGGCGCGGCGAACCGCGATGCGCGTCTCCACCTGCGGCGCCACATGATCGACCGACAGTGCCAGCGGATCGATCGAGAAGCGGCTGGGCAGCCACGACACGATGTTGGCGACGAACAGATAGCCGCGCGCATCGGTGACGCCGATCGTCTGGTTCTCATACGCGACCTTCACCCCGCGCGTGCCGGTCGCGACGACGGCAAAGGCGTCGCTGACCTGATTGGCGGCAAAGACGCCGTGATCCATCGCGACAAGGGCACCCGACACGCTGCCCCATGCCGAACGCGCGCTGCCCACCACCGCGCCGCCCGCCTGCACGGTGACCGGCCGGGCACGCCAGGTCGCGGTGGCCTGGCCATAGGCGGTGCCCGATGCGTCGGTCGCGATATTGGCGTCGACGCCCAGGCCGCCGCTTGCCGGCATCGCGCGGGCATAGCCGATCTGGTAAAGATTGCGGCCACCGGTGCGGCTGATCCCGGCATTGGCGGCATTGCGGCCGAACGGCACGAACAGGCGCAGTTGCGCGCTGGTGCGCCCGGTCGAGACATCCCGATCGGCGCTGACGAACAGGCTGGCATGGCCGAACAGCGGCCGGCTGTAGGACAGGCTGGCGATGCGCGCCCGCGCACCGTCCAGCGCGCGGCCGTCGAGATAGGCGGCGCCCAGGCTGCCGTGGCGGCCGAGCGTGACGCTGGCGATGACGCGATCGGCGCGGCGGTTGCGCAGGGTGCTGCGCAGGTCGAAATCGCCCAGGTCGCGAAAACGCCGATCCCGCTCCTCGTGCAGCGCGGCGATGCTGAACCCCCGCGCGGCGTAGCTGTAGCCGAGCGAATAGCGCATGGCACCGTTCGAGCGGGCGGCCGACATTGACAGCGTGCCGATCCGCCAGGGGGCGACAACGGCGCCGATCCCGGCGAGCGCGACCCCGCCCCCCATCTCGCCATGCACCTCCAGCGTCAGGCGCTCGGTCGTGCCGCGGCGCCACGTGCCGCTGGCGACGAGCGGGCCATAGCCGAAGGAGCGCAGGCCATAACCGCGGCGGACGAAGCCGATCTCCGCACCGCCATCGCTCAGGCCGGGACGCAACAGGCTGGCCGAGACGTAGAAGGGGATGGTGGTCGCGATCTGGCGGCCGACCGCGTCGGTAGTGACGATCGTCGCCTCGCCCGCGCCGTTCACGACCGGGATGTTGTCGAGCAGGAAGCGGCCGGGCTCCACGGTGGCGCTTTGCCGGCGATAGCCGTCGACGAACAGGTCCACCGCCGATGGCACCGCCGCCTGGCCGGCAAACCGCGGCAACGGCATGGTGACGAGATCGGGCCGGACGCCGAAGTCGCGCGCCACCTGTATCCCGCCCATGCGGATCGCGGTGGTCCAGGGCAGGGCGCGGGTGATGAGGTCGCCCGCCGCCCAGCCGAGCGCGCGGTCCTCGTCGATGCGGCGGACGCTGGTATCATAGCGCAGATAGCCCGCGCCGCTGCGCCACGTGCCGGTGTTGGACAGGGTGCCGACAGGGCCGAACAGCCGCTGTTCGGTCCACAGCGCCGCGCTGCTCCGTCCGGCCGCGGTCTGGCCGTAGAGTTCGTAGTTGAGCATCGCGCCCCAGTCCGCGACGCTGGCCATGCGCTGCGCGCCCGTAGCGGCGATGCGCGCGACGGGCAGGCGATCGGGCGCGATGGTGAGGTGCAGTTGCTGAAGGGCCGCGTCATAGCGCGCGCCGAGATCGGGGCGGCGGGCGACATCGATCTCGCCCTCGTCCCCCGGCTCCAGCGGCACGCCGTTGCGGCGCAGCGCCTCGACCGGGACGATCATCGCCTCGCCCGCCAGTGCCAGTTCGACGACATCGCCGGTCGAGCGGCCGTTCACCACCAGTTCCACGAACAGCTGCTGGCGCGGATCAGCGGCGTGCGCGGGCATCGCCAGCATCATGGCCCCGAGAAGGAGCAGAAGAAGCGCCCGGCGCATGATCGCAGGTCCGGCCCGGCATCGCCGTCAGGCAGTGATCGGCAGCACCGTGTCGGTGCCGTTCACGTTGACGGTCAGCTTGCCGAGATCGGCCGCGGCATCGGGCAGGGGCCAGCGCATCGTCTGACCCGGCAGGACATAGCCGATCAGCCCCGGCAGCAGGGGCGTGCGCCCCCCGCGCAGATCGACCAGCCGGGCATGGCGCGCGCCGCTGTTGGTGACGACCAGAAAACGACGCCCCTCGCTCAGCAGGATCCGTGCGGCAAGGACCGGCTGTGCACTGGCGCTCGCCCCGGCATGGACGAACAGCGGGATCGAATACCGCATCTGTACCGCCAGTTGCGCACGCGGGCCGGCCTCGGCGCCCTTGGTATCGATCGCGGGCGGCAGCTCGTCGATCAGCAGACGGTAGCTTTGCTCGCCGCTGCCCGTATCGGCCACGTCGCGGCGCAGGATGCGGACGAGCTGACGCTGGCCCGGGGCGACCGTGGCGATCGGCGGGCTGGCGACGATCCTGTCCTGGTCGACGTGCCGGTCCTCGCCGTTTTCCTGGGTCCAGTGGAGGGTGCGCACCTGCAGAGTGACGGGGGCGTTGCCCTTGTTCTCGATCCACAGGGCGGTGGCGCGTTCGCCTGCGGCGATCACGGGATCGATCGGCCAGATGACGACCGTCGCGGCGGAGCAGGGGGCGGCGAGGGCGAGCAGGAGGAAGGCGCACAGGCGGAACAGCCGCAGGGTCATGGCAGGCGACTCGGCAAGGGGTGAGGGGTTACCAGCGGACGGTGATCCGCACGACATCGGCGTAGCGGCCGGCGCGGGCGGGGCGGGGCACGGTGGCGCGGGCGCGGACGGGCAGGCTGAGGCGGGAGGTGCCCGGCGGGAAGGTCAGGGCGATCGACTGCCCCTCCCACGGCGTCGTGCCGCCGTTCACGAACAGGTGATAGGGGATCAGGCTGGCGCTGTCCGCGGCATGGGCCAGTTGCGGCACGCCGGCGCGGGCATGTTCGCCGGCATCCGCGCTGACCGTGGCGACGGTGCCGGGGGTGCAGGCCAGTTGCACGCCGTTCGTCACCCCCGCCTCCAGCGTGCCGCCGGTCGCGCCGTTCGCCGTGCCGAGGTCGATCCGCCCCCAGGCGCCGGTGCCGTCGACCGTGACCGCGCAGCCGCTGGCGATGGAGGCGGAGACCTTGAACGTCCGGGCGGTCTCCGCCGGGGCGGCGCCGGGCAGCAGCACCGCGCCGACGGCCAGCACCGCGATCCCGGCGCGGCGGGTCACCAAGTCAGCGTCACCTGCACGGTATCGGTATAGGCGCCCGCCGCCAGCACCTTGCCGCCGCTGTTCACCCGCGCGAAGATCGGCAGCGAGATGGCGTCGGTCGTGGCGGTGCCCAGTGCGACCGGCTGGCCGATCATGATCTCGTTGCTGTGGTTGGCGTCGCTGTAAAGACGATAGGGCACCATGTTCTGCCCGAACGCCATGCGCCGCACGCTGCTGTCGGCATGGGCGCCCGCACCGATCGCCATGGCAGGGGCTAGTCCGGGCGAGCACAGGATGGTGATGGCACCCCCGCCGGTCCGGGTCGAGACGACGGTGGCATCGATATCGCCGAAGATACCCGGCTGCGGCGCGAAGGTGATCGTGCCCAGCTCGCCCAACGTGCCGGCGGTCACGGTGCCGCCGTTGACCGCACAGGCGCCGGAAACATCGAGTGATATGCCGATCGTGCCATTGGAATCGCCCGCCATGGCGGGCTGCGCTGCAAGCAATGCGACGAGGGCAAGCGATGCCGCCGCCGCCCCGCGCGTGATGGATGAATGCGTGAACATGACCAAACCCCGTTTAGACCGAGGTATATTGATGTTCAGGCCGTTAACGACAGGTTTAACAACCTTTATCGTCGCGATCATCTGCTGATACTGTGCAATCTGCATCTATAACAGAACAGCTTCGATGGCCATGAACAACTATAACGGTTCGATAGTCGCCCGAGCTTTTACACGCATAGCCTAATCGACAACTTGCCCGATGGTTCCCGTCGCCATGGGAACGATCGCGGTGCGCCATGCGTCATCCCCGCTTCCAGCGAAGGGACCGTGCGATGTCGATCAGGTTGAAGCCACTTGCCGAGCAGGTGATCGTGGTGACGGGTGCCAGCAGCGGAAATGGGCTGGCCATCGTCGAGCAGGCGGCACGGCAGGGTGCGGCGGTGGTCGCGGTCGCACGCGGCGAGCCGGCGCTGGACGCGCTGCGCACGCGGCTGGCGGCCGGGGGCGCGAAGATCGCGACCTGCGTTGCCGATGTCGCCGATGCCGACGCGGTCGAGCGGGTCGCGGCGGTGGCGGTCGCCACGTTCGGCAGGATCGATTCTTGGGTCAACAATGCCGGCACCGGAACCTATGGCACGCTGGAACAGGTGCCGCTGGACGATCACCGGCGTGTGTTCGACGTCAATTATTTCGGCGTGCTGCACGGATCGTTGGTCGCGGCACGCTATCTGCGCGGGCAGGGCGGCGCGATCGTCAATGTCGGCTCGATCCTGGGCGACCGAGCGATCCTGCAACAGGGGCCATATTGCGCGACGAAGCATGCGGTACAGGCACTGACCGATACGCTGCGCATGGAACTGGAAGCGGCAGGCGCGAACATCTCGGTCACGCTGGTCAAGCCGGGCGCGATCGACACGCCCTTTCCCGAACATGCCCGCAACTTCATGGACAAGCCGCCGCGGCTGCCCCCGCCGCTCTACACGCCCGAGGTGGTCGCCGACGCGGTGCTGCACGCCTGCGCGCATCCGCAACGCACCCTCTATGCCGGCGGCGGCGGGCTGCTGTCGTCTTTGCTGCCCCAGCTTGCCCCGCGCATCGCCGATGCGATCATGGAAGTGGTCGGTACGCCCGCACAGCAAAAGCCGGCCGATCCCGGTGACCCCGAGCGCCGCGACAATCTGTACGAACCCCGCAAGGGTGCGCGGCGCGGCAGCCAGCATGTGCTAGCCCGTCATTCCAGCCTGACGCTACAGATACAGAAGCTGCCTAGGGCCTTGCTAGTCCTGGGCGTTGCGGGACTGGGCACCACCCTCGCGATCGGCCGGCGCCTGTCACGACGATGATAGCGTCCTTAACATAACTGGTATTATCGATCTTATGTGTGGGGCTTCCCGGTCGTCTTCCCATACGCTTAGCGTTGGACTTCGCGGCGTCGACTTAGCACAAAGGGACCATGCCCGAACGCGTGATGATCGTTGAGGACGACCGGGACATTGCCGACCTGTTGACCGCCTATGCCGAGCGTGCGGGCTTTCAGGTGCAATGGGCGGCCAGCGTCACCGATGCGGTGCAGATGCATGCGCGGTGGCGGCCCGACCTGATCATGCTCGACATAGGCCTGCCGGGCGGCGACGGCATCGACGTGCTGACCGCCGTCAGGCGGCGCGACGATACCCCGATCATCATGCTGACCGCGGTCGATGACGACGTGACCAAGCTGATGAGCTTTCGCATCGGTGCCGACGACTATGTGGTGAAGCCGTTCAATCCCTCCGAGGTGATCGAGCGGGTGCGCGCCGTGCTCCGCCGGGCGCGCGGGAGCAGCGCCGCGCGCGCGCTGACCGTCGGCGATCTGGCGATCGACCTGGAGGCGCGGCTCGCGGAGCGCCGCCCGGCGGACGGTGTGGCGGCCCCCCTGCCGTTGACCCCGACGGAATTCGCGCTGCTGGCGCATATGGCCCGCCAGCCGCGCCGGGCCTTTACCCGCACCGAGTTGCTCGACGCGGTGTCGCCCGACAGCGATGCGCTGGACCGGGTGATCGACTCCCATATCTCGAAGCTGCGCACGAAGCTGGCGGCCGCGGGCCTGCCCGCGCTGATCGAACCGGTCCGTGGGCTGGGCTATCGCCTGTCGTCATAGGGATGAACCGGCTGTCCACCCGGATGCTGCTGCTCGCGGCGTTCATGACCGTGCTGACGCTGGCGATCGGCATCGGCGCCTCGTTCCTGCTGACCTATTTCGACTTTTACGACCTGAGTGCGGAAATGCCGCGATCGGGCTGGCTGGAACTGGGTGCGATGCTGCGCGACGATCCGGCCGCACAGGCGCGGTTTCGACAATTGTTCGTCCGCTACAGCCGGACCGAGATCGGCGCACGCGACTGGTATTTCATTGCCCTCACCGCGGCGATCTCGACGCTGGCGGGCGGCGCGGTCGCATTCGTCTTCGCCCGGCGGCTCAGCCGCCCGATCACCGCGGTCGCCGATGCGGCGGCCAAGGTCGCGGCGGGGCGGCCAGACGTGCGGATCACTCCGGCCGCGGCGGCCGGCGAGGTAGCCGATCTGGTCGACAGCTTCAACGCGATGGCGGCATCGCTCGACGCCTATGCACGCGAGCGCACCATCCTGACCGCCGGGATCGCGCACGAGATGCGCACACCGCTGACCGTGCTGCGCGGTCGGTTGCACGGCGTGATCGACGGGGTCATCGCGGTGGATGCGGACGAGGCGCCGCGCCTGCTGCGCCATGTCGACAAGCTGTCGCGCATCGTCGAGGAGTTGCGCACCCTGGCCCATGCCGAGGTACAGCCGCTGGCGCTGGAACGGCGGACGGTGGATCTTGCCGAGGCGGCGCGGCTGGTCGCGTCCGACCTGGAGGCGATGGCGGCGGGAGGGGATGTGCGGATCAGGGTGACGGGCACGGCGCCCCCCATCGCGGTCGATCCACTGCGCATCAACCAGGCGCTGACCAACCTGATCGTCAACGCGGTACGCCATGCGCCCGCCGGCACGACTGTGTATGTCACGATCGGCGACATGCGCGATGGCGTGGCGATCGCGGTCGCGGACGAAGGACCCGGCTTCGCGGCCGATGACGCCGCGCAACTGTTCGTCCCCTTCTGGCGCGCCGACACCGCGGTGAACGCGCGCAAGCCGGGCAGCGGGCTGGGCCTGAGCCTGGCGCAGAAGATCGCGCAGGCGCATGGCGGCAGCATCATAGCGGAGAACCGGTCGGATGGCGCCGGGGCGCGCTTTACGCTGCGCCTGCCGCACCTTGCGACGCCGGTCATCTAAACCCGCACCGTTCCTCCATCAAACCTCCATGTCGGGCGTCTAGGGCGCTGCCCGTGTCGAGTGTTCCGCTTATTCTGCCAGGGGCAGCGGCGCTGGCGCGGCTGGCGCCCTCCCCCGTCCGGCCCGCCGCGCGCGTGATTTGTCCCCCTGCCCGGCCCGTTGGCGATGCGGCGCTGCGCGTCGCGTTGTTCTCCGGCAACTATAATTGCGTGCGTGACGGCGCCAACCGGGCGCTCAACCGCCTGATCGGGCATGTCCTGGCGCGTGGTCACGGCGCACGCGTCTATTCGCCCGCCATCGCCGAGCCGGCCTTTGCGCCGGCGGGCGACCTTGTGCCGGTCGCCTCGCTGGCCATTCCGGGGCGGCCGGAATATCGCCTCGCGCCGCGCCTGCCCGGTGCGACCGCCGCGGACGTGCGCGGCTTTGCGCCCGATATCGTGCATGTGTCGGCGCCCGACGGCCTCAATGCCGGCGCGATCCGACTGGCCCGGCGCATGGGCGTGCCGGTGGTGGCAAGCATGCACACCCGGTTCGAGACCTATTTCGAATATTACGGGCTGGGCCTGCTGCGCCGTCCGGCGGAGGCGTGGCTGCGCCGCTTCTACAATCGCTGCGACATGGTGCTGGTGCCCAATGCCGGCATCGCCGACGAGATGCGCGCGGGCGGGGTTACCAGCCCGATGCGCATCTGGAGCCGCGGGGTCGATCCGCGCCAGTTCAGCCCGGCATGGCGCGACGATGGCTGGCGCCGGCGCATGGGGATCGCGCCGCATGAGGTGGCGGTGCTGTTCTTCGGGCGGCTGGTCGCCGAAAAGGGGCTTGCCATGTACGAGGCGGTGATCGCCGGACTGCAGGCCCGCGGCCTGCGCGTTCGGCCGCTGGTGGTTGGCGACGGGCCGGAGCGCGACCGCTTCGCCCGCCGGCTGGAGGGTGCGGTGATGACCGGTCATCTGGGCGGCGAGGCGCTGGGCCGCGCGGTCGCGAGTGCGGACCTGTTCGTCAACCCCAGCCTGACCGAGGCGTTCGGCAACGTCACGCTGGAGGCGATGGCATCCGGCGTGCCGGTGGTCGCCGCCGATGTCGCGGCCACCCGTGCGCTAATCGACGACGGGCAATCCGGGCTGCTGGTGTCGCCCCGCGATACGGCCGCCTATGTCGAGGCGGCCGCCACGCTGATCGCCGATCGCGGGCGTGCGGCGGCACTGGCGGGCGCCGCGCTGGCCGCGACGCGCGGCTTCGACTGGCCGGCGACGCTGGATGCGGTAATCGCGGGGTACCGCAGTGCCGCCCTGTCGGCGAACCGGGCATGAGGTGGGCATCCTGGTCGGCCGCGGCCGTGGCCATGCTGACGATCGCGCCGGCACAGGCGCAGGAGGCGCCCGAGATCGCCGAGCCGATGGTGTTCGATCTCGTCCGGCCGCTCGGCGCCAGGCGCGGCGAGCTGGAGGTCAACACGCTGGCGCAGCACAACCTGTCCGGGCCCGACCGCAGCGTCGAATGGGCGCCGGAGATCGAGCTGGCGGTGGCCGACGGCTTTGCGGTGGAGCTGGAACTGCCGCTCACCAATCGCCGCGTCACCGATTTCAAGCTGGGGCTGCAGGGCACGTTCGGCACCATCAATGGCGGGCGTGGCATCCACGGCGTCCAGTATCTGGGCCTGTGGAACCGGGAGCGCGGGCAATGGGAAAGCTCGCTGCTCTACGTGATCGGCAACCGGTTCGGGCCGCGCTTCAGCACGCTCAGCATGATCGGCGTGGGCGAGGTCAGCGCGGCCGGTGCGGAGGCGCGCGGCCTGATCGTGAACCATACCAGCTTCTACGACATCAGCGATGCGACGACAGCGGGCGTCGAGGTGAATATCCGCGCCGGGCATGACCGCTCGACGCTCATCATGCCGCAACTGCAACAGGATGTGACCGACCGGTTCCAGATCCAGTTCGGCATGGGCGCGGTGCGCGAAACCGGCACCGCCTGGCACCCGCGCGTCGGCGCCCGCGTGGTGCGGCAATTATAGGGAATGGTTCGGGGGACGATGATGACGGTTCGGACGATCTGGATGGCGGCACTGGCGGGCGCGGCGATGCTGGCGGCACCCCTGCCCGCCGCCGCGCAGTTCTTTCTGAAAAGCTATGATTACAGCGGCGCGGCCGTGACGGGCGCAAATGCCGGCCTCGCCCAGCCGCTTCCCGGCGCCACCGACGCGGAGGGCAAGGCGGCCCTGGTCTGGACGATGCGCGCCGCCCTGAACGTCGCGGCGCTGCAATGCCAGTTCGAGCCGACGCTGCTGACGCAAGGCACCTACAACGCCATTCTGGCGGACCATGCCGAGGAACTGAAGGCGGCATGGGGCACGCTGAACGGCTATTTCACCCGCACCAGCAAGGCGGTGAAGGCCGGGCAGACCGCGCTCGACCAGTTCGGCACGCGGACCTATTCCAGCTTCGCCACGGTATCCTCGCAATATGGCTTCTGCCGTACCGCCGCCGCGGTGGGACGCGACACCCTGTTTGCCGCCCGCGGGGGACTGGCGGCCATCGCGGCGGACCGCATGCAGGAGCTGCGCAACAGTCTCGTCCCTTATGGCGAGCAGCATTTCCCCCGCTATATCGGCCGCGATGCGGCGACCCTGCCGCGGCTGGACGTCACCTGCTGGGACAAGAAGGCGCGGTGGCGTGCGCGTGCTTGCGGGGCGGAGATGTGGCCTCGCCTCGCCGATGCCCGATCCAGGACGCGGTCAGGCGAGGGTTGAGAGCGGGCCGGAGCATCGATCGTCAGCGGCTGCTACCAATCGCCCGCCCCTGACCGCCCGGCGCGATATTCCTCGATGCGGCGGCCGGTCGCCGGTGAGAGGGTGGCGGGCAGGGTATCCAGCGCAAACCATTCCGCCTGCTCGATCTCCATCGGATCGGCGCGCTTCAGGGTGCCGCCCGCGGCCGAGGCGATCCGCGCAACGAAGATGACGATGTGGTCGTCCTTGTGCTCACGCCGGCTGTGATACACGCCCAGAACACGCTCGATGACCGCATTCTCCACCGCGATCTCCTCGCGCAACTCGCGGAGCAGGGCGGCCTTCGTGCTTTCACCCTTCTTCACGCCACCGCCCGGCAGATACCATAGATCGGTGTAGCTATGGCGTACCAGCGCCACCCGATCCTGCTCGTCCAGCAACAGGACCCGCACGCCGATGGTGCGCGGCTTTGTCATTCGCCACGCCGCCCGCGCAACCCTGCCTATGACCCGGTGGTGCCATGCCATCGCGCTCTCCTGTCGGAACGAGGCTAGGCGCGATCAGGCATAGCGGCAATCGCGTGCGGCACATCGCGCTATTGCGGCAGCAGGCGGGGGAACTCGGCCGGCACCTCACGCGCGAGGAAGCCGATCGGGCCGCTGGTGGTGGCGACCCGCCGGCCGCTCTGGCCGTGCAGCCATACGCCCCATCCCGTCGCCTCCAGCGGCGGGGCGCCGCGCGACAACAGGCCGGCGATGGCGCCCGCCAGCACGTCGCCCGATCCACCCGTCGCCAGTCCGGTGCCGCCCCCGCCATAATGGAGCAGCGTCCCGTCCGGCCCGGCGATCACGGTGTCGCTGCCCTTCAGGGCGACGACCGCGCCATAATGCGCCGCGACCTCAGCGGCGATGCCGGCCGGGTCGTCGGCCACCGCATCTTCGTCACGCCCGGTCAGCACCGCCATCTCGCCGTGATGCGGGGTCAGCACCCATTGCCCTGCAAAGCCGGCCAGCTCGGCGCGCAGGGCCTTGATGCAGCCGATCGCCATCGCATCGACCACCAGCATCATGTCGTCGCGCCGCTGGCCGGCCACCATGCGCAGGATGCGCGACGACGCCTCCGGGCTGCCGATGCCAGGCCCGATGACCAGCGTGTCGCACCCGTTGATCGCCGCTTCCAGCGTGTCGACCGCATCGATATGGATTTCGCCGTCCGCGTCCTCGGGCAGGGCGATCGCGGCCGCCTCCGGCACCAGCAGGCCCAGCATCGTCGCGGCAGAGGCAATCGTCGCCATTTGCAACTTGCCCGCACCGACGCGCAGTGCCGCCTCCCCGGTCAGGCGCAACGCGCCCGGCACGCGTGCCGAACCCCCGATCGCCAGCACCTTGCCGCGGCTGTTCTTGGTCGTGCCCCGCCCGTGGACCGGGGCCGGGTTGGCGGAAATCCAGGCGCTGTCCAGCGGGGTCATCCGGTCGCTCATCCCCGCACCCCCGCCGTCCGCTCGGGCTCGGCCGTCACCGGCATCGCATCGTCGCGCACCACATCGTTATAGCGGACAAGCGTCAGTCCGCCGCCCGGATCGGCGCGATATTCGGTGACGGAACAGTTGGCGACATCACCCTGCCGGTCGATCGCCAATATCTCCTCCTCGGACATATTCTCAATCACGTAGCGCAGGCACAGCACGACCACCTGATGCGCGACGATCATCACCCGCCGCCCTGCATGGTGCAGCGCGATCGTATCCATCAGCGAGCGGAGGCGCAGCACCACGTCGCACCAGCTCTCCCCGCCGGGCGGCCGGTGGTAGAATTTGCCGAGCAACCGGCGAAACTCCGCCTGATCGGGATAGACGGCGGCGACGCCGCTGGTGGTCAGCCCGTCGAGGATGCCGAACTCCTTTTCGCGCAACCGCTCGTCGACGCAGATCGGCGCACCCTCGTCGGTGCCGCCATGATCGCGGAACAATTGCGCGGTATGGCAGGCGCGGACATAGGGCGAGGCAAGGATGATGTCCGGCCGGTCGTCGGGATCGGCCTGCGCAAACCATGTGCCGAGCGCCGCCGCCTGTTCCTCCCCGCGCGGCGACAGCATGATATCCACGTCCCGCGCCGCCAGCTCGATGCGGTCGGCGCCGCTGGCCTGCGCGGCATCGCGCGCGACGTTGCCGGCGCTCTCACCGTGCCGGACGATCCACAGCCGGCGGGGCCAATGCAGTGCATTCCGTGGTTCCAAGTCCTTCAACATCCACGCGTCTCCCTAAGGATGGGACAAGCGCGCGACGGGCGTCGGCGTTCCTTCGCGGTTCGCGCCCAGCGCCTGCATCAGCGTGTCGCTGTACCGGCGATGCGTGGGGTTCACCCGGTCGACACCCGCGGCGGCCGGCGCGATGCCGAGCGCCGCGGCCGGAGTAAAGGTCAGCTCGCCGAAATAGATGCCGTCGGCGCCGTCATACAGGTCGACCCGCACGAAATCGAAGGGCGCGGACAAGGCCCGCGCGGCATCGATCATCGCGGCGATCCGCTCCGGCGCGGCCAGCCGGAAACCGGCGGGTGCGACCAGCCCGTCCGCGTCATCCAGGGGGGCGAAGTCGGGCAGGCGCAACAGCCGGCTCCACGCCGCGCCGAAGCGGCCATGATCGACCTGGGCGAGCAGCGGCTCGCCGTGGACGCAGTGGAACTTGTAATCGTCGGGCGGGCCGCTCGTCCGCACCGGCACCATCGCCTCGACGATGATCGTCTTGGGCAGGCGCCAATATTGCATCTCGCGCAGGATCGTCGCGTAGTCGCGCCGGGCAAGGTCGTGAAGCGCGCGCACCTCGCGTTCGGAGGGAGCATGGCGCAAGAATGTCGCGGCGCCGCTGGCATGTCCGGGCTTGGCGATCGCGTCGCGGCCGACAAAGGGCTGCAACCGCGCCCACAGATGTTCGGGCGACGGCAGTTCGGCGACGGGGATCACCGCCAGCGTTTCGGCCGTGCGCAAGGCCGGGGCCAGCCGCTGCGCCTCGATCTTGGCGCTATCCTTGGCGACGAAGCGGCGGTGCAGCGCCGGCCAGTCGGGCTCGATCATGCGTGCGA
Source organism: Sphingomonas sp. GM_Shp_2 (assembly GCF_026540875.1). Lineage (NCBI taxonomy): Bacteria > Pseudomonadati > Pseudomonadota > Alphaproteobacteria > Sphingomonadales > Sphingomonadaceae > Sphingomonas > Sphingomonas sp. GM_Shp_2. The sequence goes on along the minus strand of NZ_JALNUQ010000015.1, from coordinate 8,299 downwards.
AGATCACGTCGTTGATCGTCGCGGCGGCATCGCCGGGAGGCAGCGGCCACCGACCGAACCGCCGGGCGAAATGCGGGCCGGCGATCAGATGGTTGAACGCGCGCGTCATCGGCGCGTCCTGCCGGAACCTTTCCCATGCCGGCCCCGAAAGATCGTCGTCGGTGGCGGGAAACGGAAGCTGGCGCAATGCGGGGTCCTTCGGCGGGGGATGCCACAACGCCTTGTGCCCCCGATCGTCTCCCGATGCGTCAGCGCTCCGCCAGCATGACGAGGGCGACGCCCTGTCGCGGCAGATCGAAGGTGGCGATAGCCGCGCCGTTCGCCCTGGCCTTCAGCACGACCGGTTGCGGCTGCATCACCGATGCCGCCTCCAGCGCAGCATATTGCGTCGCATCGGGATTCAGCGGTGCGCCCATCCTCTTCCACGCGGCAAAGGCGTTGCCATGGGCGTCGTCCACCCGCAGGATCGTCGCCGTCCCGCCCTGCCGCCCGCGCACCGTCAGGCGGATCGCGGCCGGCGGTCCGGCGACATCGTCGTCATGATAATGCCACACCAGCACCGCGGTCCGCCCGTCCGCCAGCCGGGTCGCAATCGTGCCGATATCGGCCGCCCCGCGCACGCCCTCCGCGACGATGCGGTCGAGCGGCACCTGGGCATCGCTCACCGCATGCAGCCGCTCCGGCCCCAGCTGCGCGAACAGGCGGAAGACGTTCAGCACCGGCAGCGCGACGCCGTTGGAGGCGAGCTGGCGATAGCCGGCGAACCAGGGCTGGTCCTCGAACTCAAACGACCAGGACAATACGCCGTCCAGGTTCACCCGCCGCCGGACCGCCAGTTCCCAGATGCGGGCGAAGCTGGCCGCGGTGTAGCTGGAATACATGGTGCCGTTGCGATAGGCGTTTTCCGGCCCCGGACAGGCGGCGCACCCCTCGAGATCGCTTTCGCCGATCACCACCGGTTTCGCGGCGAGCGCCGGGATCGCGGTGACTTTCACGAACCCGCGATCGACCTCCTTCAGATGGGTGGAAATTCCCATGCGGACATGGCCGTCGACGAAGCTGGGCTGGCCCTTGGCGTGAAAGGCCAGGAAATCGGTCGGCGTGCCGATCCGGCCGGTGGCGTAGTTGGTGCCCGATGTCACATGGCGCAGGAAATCGTCCATGAACTGGCCGCCCGCCCCCGCCGAGTCCGGCCCACCGACCCGCGCCGTCGGCAAGGCGCGTCGCACCCCGTCCACCGCATAATCGTGCAGCTTGTAGAAGTCCTCGCGCGGCGCCTGCCAGTAATAGCCGTTCGCCTCGTTCCATACCTCGAAATACCAGCGCTCCACCTCGGCCCGGCCGTAGCGTGCGACATTGTGGCGGGTCCATTCATAGACCAGCGTGCGCCACTTGTCGTAGCTCTTGGGCGGGTAGGCCCAGCTCGAGATGATGTATTTGTAATCGAAGCCGGGGCGCCATGCATGCTGGTAGGGGGTGCCCGGCGGTGCCGAGGACATCGCCTCCGGCATGAAGCCGATCTGGAGATAGGGCCGCACCCCACGTGCCAGATAGGTGTCGATGATCCGGTCGACATGGGTCCAGTCATATACCGGCTTGCCGTCCCTGGTCTCGGTATAGACGTTGGTGCTGCCCCATTTGAACGATGCGGTGGCGTCGCCGGTGTTGAGCAGGTTGTGCGCGCGGAAGAACACGTCGCCGGTGCGCAGCTTGCCCAGTTCCACCAGCAGCTTGCGGCCATCCTTCATGGTCGCGTAATTCGGCTCGTCCGCCCCGAAGAAGCGCCACACCGGGGGCAAGGTGCCCTCCACCCGGTCGGCGTCCACCGTGATCGCCACCGGGCGGGGCCGGGCAGCGCTCTGTGCCGATGCCGGCGCCGTTGGCGCCAGCGACAGGCAGGCTGCCGCAACAGCCGCCACGCAACGGATCATCGACATGGACGCCCCTCCCTCTGCCCGGCACCTTTGATGCCGATTTCAGCCATCTATGACCCAAGCAACCGGGCGGTTCAACCGCGGGGGCGGCGGAAAACAGTGCAAAAGGAGAGGAGTAATTTCGGTATAGCAAAGGCTTACCTTAGCTGATATTGTGGTTCACCATATCACATAATGGAACAGCTCGAAGCGGTTCCGATCAGGAAGAGGAATGCGATGAAGCAGTTCCAGACGCGCGATTGGGTTCGCGTCGCCATGTCGCTGGGGGTTTCCACCTGGGCACTGACCGCCGCCGCGGCCGTCGCGCAGGTCGCCAACCCCGTACCGACCCCGGCCGGCAACGATACCGAACGGCCGGAGGAGGTGTCCGAACCCGACATCGTCGTCACCGGTTTCCGCGCCGCCCTGAACAGTGCGCTGAACCAGAAGCGGCGCGAAACCGCCGCGGTCGACAGCATCGTCGCCGACGACATCGGCAAGTTCCCCGATTCAAACCTCGCCGAATCGATGCAGCGTATTCCGGGCGTCGCCCTTGCCCGCGGCGATGGCGGCGAAGGGCGCAACATCTCGGTCCGCGGCCTTGGCGCTGCCTTCACCCGCGTGCGCATCAACGGCATGGAGGGTACCGCACAGACCGGTTCGTCCGACATCTACGGCGCCGGCAACAACGGCCGCAGCTTCGACTTCAACGTGTTTCCGACCGAAATCTTCTCGGCCCTGTCGGTGCGCAAAACGCCGTCCGCCGATGTGGAGGACGGCTCGCTGGGTGCCACCGTCGATCTGAACGCGCCCAAGCCGCTCGACAACAACGAGGATTTCGTGCTGACCGCCACGGCGCGCGGCATCTACAACGAATTGTCGAAAAAGGTCGATCCGCGCGCCTCGCTGCTCGTGTCCAAGAGCTTTGCCGATGGCACCTTCGGTGTCCTGGCCTCGGGCGCCTATCAGAAGCGGCATCTGCGCGAGGTCGGCTATTCCGCGGTCGACATCCTGTCGGCCAACACCAATGGCGGCTTCTGCTCGCCGGTCGGCTTCGCCCCCGTCAACCCCGCGGTCGGCAACAAGGGGGCGACCGCCACCCTGTGCAGCACCGGCAATCCCCGCACCAGCACGGTTGCCGCCTATCAGACGATCCAGAACCTGCGCCGCGCCGACCTGCCCAATACACCGGGCAGCGGCGCCTTCCTGCCGCGCCTGCCCCGCTATCTGAACTCGGAACAGGATCAGGAGCGCATCGGCGGCACCGTCACCTTCCAGTTCAAGCCCGACGATGCCACCGACATCTCGCTCGACCTGCTCTATTCGCGGTTCGAGGTCACGCGGCGCGACAACTATATCGCCGGCATCTCGTTCGGCCGGTCGATCGCCAATAACGGCCAGCCGATGGTCTCGGTCCGCGACATCGCGTTCGACGGCAACGGCTCGCTGGTCAACGCCACGTTCGACGGCGTCGACGTCCGCTCCGAAGGGCTGGTCGACAATTTCGTGTCGACCTTCAAGCAGGCGAACCTCAACTTCAAGCGCAGCCTGACCGATACGCTGGAGGTCAGCGGACTGGTCGGCCTCAACCAGTCGATCTGGGACGGGCGCAAGCGGCTTCAGACCTTCATGGACGTGATCGACAGCGACAATTTCACGCTGGATGCGCGCAACGGGTCGACGCCGGCGATCGGCTTCGGCTTCGACGTCGCCGATCCCAACAACTATTCCTATGCGCCGCCGCTGGCCGACGGCACCGTGCTGGGTGGCTTCAGCTATCAGGGCAAGCCGTCGAAGAACGACACCAAGAATCTGACCGGCGAAGTGAACGTCGCCTGGAAGGCGGGCGACGACCTGACGATCAAGGCGGGCGGCCAGTACCGTGAGAGCGATTTCCTTTCCACCTTCCTGCGCCCGTTCAACGCCGACACGGTGGTGCGCGCGCTGCCCGCGGGCACCACCCTTGCCAGCATCACCCGCCAGGTCACCGGCGTCGGCGGCCTGTGGGGCAATGGCGCGCCCGACAGTTGGGCGGCGATCGATCCCGACAAATGGGCGCAGACCTTCGGCTTCGACGCGGTGCGCTATTGCGGGGTCGAATGCGGCGGCGGGCGCTCGCGCGTGCGCGAGGAGATCAAGAGCGCCTATATCATGGGCACCTTCGACCTGGGCGACCGCTACGGCGTCGGCCTGCGCGGCGATGTCGGCGTGCGCTACGTCAAGACCGACATGCGCGCCTCGGGCATCATCGCAGTGGCACCGCCCGCGGGCGTGACCTCGCCGACCAATCTGGTCGGCCAATATGCCGTCGCCTACAACGCCTATGACGACTGGCTGCCATCGGTGAACTTCGTGGTGGAGCCGGTGCAGAACCTGCTGGTCCGCCTGTCCGCCGCCAAGGTGCTGGCACGGCCCGAACTGGGGCTGCTGACCCCGACCAGCGGCGTCAACCCGATCACCCGCGTCGGCAACATCAACAACCCGTTCCTGGACCCCATTCGCGCCGACACGTTCGATGCGGCGGTGGAATGGTATTTCCGTCCCGGATCGCTGCTGTCCGTCGCCTATTTCCGCAAGAACATCAAAAGCTTCATCCAGAACGTCAACAGCCAGATCCCGTTCAACCAGCTTGGCCTGCCCAACGCCCTGCTGGAAAATTCGAACACCGCGCCCGACGAGCTCTTCACCGTGTCGCAGCCGTTCAACACGCCCGGCGGCCCGCTGGAGGGCGTGGAGCTGAACGCGCAGGTGCCGCTTACCTTCCTGCCCGGCTTCCTGCGCAATTTCGGCTTCCTGGCCAACTATACCCGCGTCACCTCCACGATCCGCTACATCCTCGCCAGCGTGAACGGCGTGCCCACCGTCACCACCACCGCGGACCTGGTCGGCCTGTCCAAGAACACCGCCTCCGGCACCCTCTACTATGAGGACGACCGCTTCAGCATCCGCAGCACCGCCAACTACCGCGACCGCTTCATCCGCGGCATCCCCGCCTCGCCGGGCAGCGACCTTCAGGGCAACGCCCCGACCCTCTACGTCGACGCCTCCGCCTCCTACAACCTCACCGACCGCATCAAGCTGATCGTCGAGGCCCAGAACCTCACCGACGAACAGAACCGCCTCTATACCGACAGCGTGCGCCAGGACACATTGTTCGAGACGCGGATCGGCCGCACCGTGACGGTCGGCGTCACCTTCCGCCTGTGACGCGGCAGGCGCCTGCTGCCCGGCCGTCGCGACGCGCGACGCTGGGCCTGCTCGCGGCGGGCATGGCGCTGCCCGCGCGATTGCCCGCCGCCGCGCCCGCCACCGCACCCGCCGGTGGCGCCCGGCCCGGCGCCTATATGCTGGGCGCCGACATATCCTGGGTGCCGGAGGACGAGGCGGCGGGCGCGCGCTATTTCGATGGCCCCGCGCCGCGCGACCCGATCGCGATCCTGCGCGATGCCGGGTTCAACTATATCCGGCTGCGCATCTTCGTCGATCCGGCGCACGGCTATTCCGCGGCGGCACCGGACCGGGCCTGGGGTGGCCTTCGCCAGACGGTGGCGCTGGGCGCGCGCGTCAAGGCCGCGGGGATGGGGCTGGCGCTCAGCTTCCATTATTCGGACAGCTGGGCAGACCCGGAGCATCAGCGTCCACCCGCTGCCTGGGCACAGTTCGGTCCCGCCGCCCTTGCCCGTGCGGTGGAGGCGCATACGCGCGACACGCTGCGGGCGATGCGTGCAGGTGGCGCGCCCGTCGACATGGTCGTGATCGGGAACGAGATCACCTTCGGCATGCTCTGGCCGCAAGGCCGCGTCCGGCTGGCGGCAACCACGGGCAATCCCGTCACCGATGCCAATCACCGCGACGTCGGCGCGATCGGCGGTTTCGACGGGCTGGCCCAGTTCCTGCGCGCCGGGATCGCCGGCGCACGCGCGGCCGAGCCGGGGGCGTTCATCCAGCTGCACAACCACCTCGGTCGCCGCTGGCCGGTGGTGCGCGAATGGACCGATGCGCTGGTCGCACGCGGGGTGGACTTCGACGTCATCGGCTTCTCCTGCTACCAGCAACTGGCGCAGGGCGACTGGCAGCGCACCTTTGACGCGTTTCTGGACCGCTATCCCGACAAGGGGCTGTTGGTCGCGGAATATTCCAGCCGCAAACGATACCTGAACGATCTCGTCCATGCGCTGCCCGGCAATCGGGGCTGGGGCACCTTCATCTGGGAGCCGATCCGCCATCAGGAGGCGGTGTTCGATCGGAACGGCCGCAACGCCGGCGGCGGTCCGAAGCCCGATCTGCTGGCCCAGGGGCTGAACGGTGCGGAGGCGCCGGGCGGCCTGATCGCCACCGCACCGCCCGCCCCCGTCCCGCCGCACCCCATGATGGGCGAGGGCGGCGATTATCACGCCAACGCGCTGCTCGACACCTATCGGCGGATCGCGCACGACTATGGCCTTCGCTAGGCGGGTCCTGGCGATCGCGGCGCTGGCGGTGCTGCTGATCGCCGGCCCCGCATTCGCGCAGACGCTGGTCCGGTTCGCGGCAGGCGGCGACGGGCTGGCGCTTGCCGATGCGCGCGGTCTGGCGCGTATCGTCACCGATCCGCGCGACCATGCCGTGGTCGCCATCGCCGCGGCCGACCTTCGCCGCGATCTGGTCCGGGTGTCCGGCCGCACCGGCGCCAGCGGCGTGCAACTGTGGCTGGGAACGCTCGGGCGTCACCGCGGGATCGACCGGCTCGTCCGGCGCGGGCGACTGGACGTCACCCGCCTGCGCGGCGCGTGGGAAAGCTTCGTGATCGCCACCGTCGCCGATCCGGCCCCCGGCGTGGCGCAGGCGCTGGTCATCGCCGGCAGCGACCGGCGCGGCACCGCTTACGGCGCCTATGAACTGGCGCAGGCGATCGGCGTCTCGCCCTGGCACTGGTGGGCCGACGTGCCGCCCGAACATCATGCCGACATCCAGGTCGTGCCCGGCACCGTCCGCTTCGGCCCGCCGTCCGTCCGCTATCGCGGCATCTTCCTGAACGACGAGGATTGGGGGCTGGAACCCTGGGCCGCACGCACGCACGAGCCGGAGAACGGTACGATCGGCCCGCGAACCTATGCGCGGCTGTTCGAACTGATGCTGCGGCTGAAGGCCAATCTGGTCTGGCCGGCGATGCACAAGGTGACGCGACCCTTCAACGCCGATCCCCGCAACGCGGCGCTGGCCGACCGTTATGGGATCGTCATGGGGTCCAGCCATGCGGAGCCGATGCTGCGCAACAATGTCGGCGAATGGACCGGCCCCGCCGACGGCTATGATTATGCGCGCCACCCGGACGCCGTCGCCGATTACTGGCGGGCGCGCGTGCGCAGCCACCGCGATTACGAAAGCATCTGGACGCTGGGGATGCGCGGCATCCACGACAGCGGCATGATCGGCCCCGGCACCGATGGCGAGCGTCGCCGCCTGCTGGAGCGCATCATCACCGATCAGCGCACGTTGCTGCGCCGCGATGGCGGTCGCGATCCGTTACGCACGCCACAGGTCTTCACCCCCTACAAGGAGGTACTGGACCTGTATCGCGGCGGGCTGGCCGTGCCCGAGGATGTGACGCTGATCTGGCCGGACGACAATTTCGGCTATATCCGCCACTTCCCCGATGCCGCGGAGCGTCGCCGTCCTGGTGGCTCCGGCGTATACTACCACCTGTCCTATCTGGGTGCGCCCCTCTCCTATCTCTGGCTGTCCACCACGCCGCCGGCCCTGATCCGGGAGGAGATGGGCCGTGCCTGGGACCGGGGCGCGCGCACCATGTGGGTCGCCAATGTCGGCGACCTGAAGCCTGCCGAACTGGCCACCGACTATTTTCTGCGCCTCGCCTGGGACGTGGCCGGCACCCGCGCGCAGCCGATCGACGCGGTCGTCGCGGACTGGGCAGGGCGCAGCATCGGCACCGGCCTGGGCGCGGAGGCGGCCGCGATCCTGGCCGAGCATCACCGGCTGAACTTCATCCGCCGTCCCGAACATCTGCAATGGTGGCTACCCGGCGAGCTGTCCCGCCCCAGTCCGCTTGCGCCCGCCGAGGTGGAGGTGCGCCTCGCCGATTTCGCCCGGCTTGCCACCCGCGTCCGCGCGCTGGCCACCCGCGTCGCGCCCGATCGCCGCGATGCCTTCTTCGAACTGATCGACTATCCGGTCACCGCCGCGGCGCTTGCCAATGTCCGCGTGTTCGAGGCGGAGGCGCATGACCGGCTGCGCGATACGGCCCCCGCCACCGCCCTGGCCGCCGCGGCGCGCGCGGTTGCGGCCGACACCGCCATCGCCGCGCTCACCCGGCGCTACAATCACGATATCGCCGGCGGCAAATGGCGCCACATCATCGCGGCGGAGCCGGCCGACGGCCAGTGGCG